>JBFEXG010000080.1:0-9525 GCA_041546005.1 Paracoccaceae bacterium | reverse complement strand
TGAAGGAAGGTCGAGTAGATCGCGCAGAAAGGCCGCATCCCGCCGGCGGCAAGGCCGGCCGAAAAGGTCACGGCGTGCTGTTCGGCGATGCCCACATCGAAACAGCGGCTCGCGTAGCGCTCCATAAACCGGCTGAGGCCCGTGCCATCCGGCATGGCGGCGGTCACGGCGCAGATCTTGGGATCCTTGGCGGCAAGGCCTACGAGAGTGTCGGAGAAGACGCTGGTATAGCTTGGCGCGTTCGAAGGTGCCTTGGCCTGCTTGCCCGTCACCACGTCAAACCGCGCGGTGGCATGGCCTTTGTCCTGCGCCCGTTCGGCGGGGGCGTAGCCCTTGCCCTTCTTGGTGATCGCGTGGATCAAAACCGGCCCATTCGCCCGCGCCTTGACAGTGCGGAGCACGGCCAAAAGCTGATCCATGTCGTGCCCGTCGATGGGGCCAACATAGCTGAAGCCCAGCTCTTCAAAGAGCGTGCCGCCCACGGTCATGTGCTTGAGCATATCCTTGGCGCGCTTAGCGCCTTCGCGGAAGGGCCCGGGCAGAAGGCTCACCGCGCCCTTGGCGGCGGCTTTCAATTCCTGAAACGGCTCGCCGGCATAAAGCCGCGAGAGGTAGGACGACATGGCGCCGACCGGCTCGGCAATCGACATCTCGTTGTCGTTGAGGATGACGAAGAGCCGCTTTTTCAGGTGGCCCGCGTTGTTCATCGCCTCGAAGGCCATGCCGCCACTGAGCGCGCCATCCCCGATCACCGCAATCGCATCGCCCAAGCCGCCTTCGCACTGGCCACCCAGATCGCGAGCGGCGGCAAAGCCCAGCGCGGCGGAGATCGAGGTCGAGGAATGGGCGGTGCCGAAGGGATCGTAGGGCGACTCAGAACGCTTGGTGAAACCGGATAGCCCGCCCTCCTGGCGCAGCGTGCGGATACGGTCGCGGCGGCCCGTCAGGATCTTGTGGGGATAGCTCTGGTGGCTCACGTCCCAGATGATCTTGTCTTTCGGCGCATCGAACACCGCATGCAGCGCCACGGTCAACTCGACCACGCCAAGCCCCGCGCCCAGATGGCCGCCCGTTTCCGACACCGCGCTGATCGTCTCGGCGCGCAACTCACCGGCCAGCTGCACAAGCTGGGCGTCCGACAAGGGCTTCAAGTCGGCGGGCGATTGGATCTTCTCCAAAAGCGGTGTGGCGGGTCTGTTGCTCATGGGCGGCCTAGTTACCTATCCCGCGCGATAACGAAACGCGCCACATCCCGCAAGGTTTCCGCGTCGCTGCCGTAAACGGCAAGAGCGTCGCAGGCCTCGTTCACAAGGTCTTTTGCCAACCGTTTCGCGCCATCGAGACCGAGGTGCGAGATGAAGGTCGCCTTGCCGGCGTTGGCATCCTTGCCAACGGCCTTGCCGACCGAGGCGGCATCCCCTTCTACATCGAGAATATCATCCGCGATCTGGAAGGCGCGCCCCAGCGCATCGCCATAGATCTTGAGTGGGCGGAGATCAGAGCGGGCCATTCGCGCCCCCGCCAGCGCAGACCAAGTGATAAGCGCGCCGGTCTTGCCCGATTGGAGCGCCTCAACATCGGCGAGGCTCAATGGCAAGGTGGCGGTCTCTGCGGCGATATCCATCGCCTGCCCGCCAACCATTCCAGCAACACCCGCCGCCTTGGCCAACCCACGGACAAGATCCAATCGCGCCTCGGCGCTGCACTCGGCTTCGAGAACAAGCTCAAAGGCGAGCGATTGAAGCGCATCGCCCGCCAGAACGGCGGTCGCCTCATCCCATCTGCGATGCACGGTCGGGCGACCACGACGCAGATCGTCGTCATCCATGCAGGGCAGATCATCGTGGATCAGCGAATAGGCGTGCAGGCACTCAATGGCAGCGGCCGCCGGAATTGCGGCCCCGCCGCCTATTCCATGCAGCCGCGCAGTTTCCAGAACCAGAAACCCGCGCAGTGCCTTGCCACCTTCGATCGCATAGGACATCGCCTTGGCGACCGGCAGATCAAACTCGGCCAATGCTGCTTTGACATAGGCGTCAATCGCCAGCGCGGTTTGCGCCAACGCTTGACCGAGCGGCACAGGCTTTCCAGCCAACATGGGGATTACCCGGCGTCGAGAGGTGCGGTTCCGCTCGGCGCACCATCTGCGCCAAAGGTGATCTTGGCGACCTTTTCTTCCGCTTCTTTCAGCTTGGCTTCGCAGCGCGCCTTGAGCTTCGCTCCACGCTCGTAAAGGCTGATCGACTCGTCAAGCGCAACCTCGCCGCGTTCAAGCCGTGCCACCACGGCCTCCAGCTCTTTGATGGCCTGTTCGAACGAAAGGTCTTCGACCGGGATCTCCGTCATGCGGCGCGCTCCTGTAATGTCTTCACGTGTGCGGCCGCGCTATCGGCCAGGGCTTCGAGATCATAGCCCCCTTCGAGAGCAGATACCACGCGCCCGTGGCAGACTTCGTCGGCAATATCGCAGATGCGGCCTGTGACCCAGGCGAAATCGGGTGTCTCGAGGCAGATGTTGGCCAGTGGATCGGCGCGATGTGCGTCAAACCCGGCGGAGACGAGAATCAGATCGGGCTTGAAAACGCGAAGGCGCGGAAAGACCTGCGTCTCATAAATCTCGCGAAACTCCTTGGATTGGGTGCCCGCCTTGAGCGCGATGTTGAGCACATTGTCATGCTCGCCGGTATCCGACGGATCGCCCGTGCCGGGATAGAGCGGCATCTCGTGCGAGGAGATAAATAGAACGCGGGGATCGTCTTGCAGAAGATCCTGCGTGCCGTTGCCGTGATGTACGTCGAAATCGACCACGGCGACGCGCTTGAGGCCGTGGTAATCCAGCGCATGCTTGGCGCCTATCGCAATATTGCCGAACAGGCAGAACCCCATCGGCGTTTCGCGCTCGGCGTGATGGCCCGGAGGGCGGATTGCGGCGAACGCGTTTTGCACAGTGCCGCCCAAAACCAGATCAACCGCTTTCACTACCGCACCCGCGCCACGAAACGCCGCCGCCAGCGATCCGGGCGACATAAAGGTATCGGGATCGAGCATCACGATGCCCTTCTCGGGTGCCCCGGCGCGGATGTTGTCGAGGTGTGCTTTGGGATGAACCCTCAGGATATCGGCATCCGCTGCCAAGGGGGCGGAATACCGCTCAAGCGGGATGCCCTCGAGGGCGCCCAACACGGCATCAAGCCGCGCCACCTGTTCCGCGTGGCCGGGTGGCGTGATATGGCCGAGACAATCGGGATGTGTGATCAATGCGGTTGCCATGACGCATTGGAACAGAAATCCTGAAGCAATCACAAGCGGGGACTTCATGCGCGCAATTCTGTTCGTTCTATTGGCCCTTCTTGGAGCCAGCGCCTCGGCTCAGGAGGCAGAACCTGTCACCAGCCTGTCGCTCGATCTGAATGGCGACGGGATCGTCGAGGTCTTTTCCCTTTTGATCTCTGAAACCGGTGAGGCGGACCTTCAGATCAGCCAAACCGGGGGAAATGATGTCTATGCCGTTGGGTTGGGAAGCACCGGCGCAGGCGCGGACCTTCCCGATCTTGCCGTTCGGGGCGATGGCCAGATCATGATCACCTCACATCATGATGCCGAAGGACCGATCCGCTGGACCGAGATTCTGACGCTTGGTTTTCCCGACGGGAGCTATCGGATCACAGCCTATAGCTATGTCTGGTGGAGTGAGACCGATCTGGAATCCTTCGGCTTTTGCGAGCTCGACCTTCGGACGGGAAAGGGCACGATCCAGCAGAACGGCCAGCCACTGTTCGAGCTGTTGACCGAAATTCCGGCCCTACCGGCAACCATGTGGGCCTCGACCGAAAAGGTCATGCCGATCGACTGCCCCTAGACCAAATCGGGCGCCAGCATATAGCCCGCCCCGCGCACCGTTTGCAGATAGCGCGGCTGGCGCGGATCTTCTTCGATCTTGCGGCGCAGGCGTGTGATCTGAACATCGACCGCCCGCTCTTGGGTCTGGGTTCCCGAATGGCTCAGATCTCTGACCAACTGCGCACGACTGACCGGCTCGGACAGTTTCGAGACAAATATTTTCATCAGTTGGCTCTCGGTCGAGGTCAGTCGAACGAGGTCGTCGCCACGCCACATCTCGCCCCGCTCGATGTCGTAGCGAATGGCACCCAAGTGAATGACCTTGGGTTTCACGATGGCAGGTTCTGCCGCTGGGCTTCGGCGCAGGATCGCGCTGATCCGAAGAAGAAGCTCTTTTGGTTCGAATGGTTTGCCGAGGTAGTCATCCGCTCCGGCCTCGAGCCCCGCAATGCGGTCCGAGGTCTCGGCGCGAGCGGTCAGAAGAAGGATCGGCGTGCGGATTCGCTGCCGTAGATCGCGGCAGAGCGAAATGCCATCCTCGCCGGGCATCATCACATCCAGAACGATCAGGTCAAACTCGAGCCCCGAAAGGATGCGGCGGGCGTGCTCAGCATCCCGCGCGGCGGTAACGAGAAAACCGTTCTTGATCAGGAACTGCTGCAAAAGGCCACGGATACGTTCGTCGTCATCAACGATCAGGATGTGGCTTTGGTCGGCGATCATGCGCCGCGGTCCTTGAGCGTATCGTAATGACGGCGCAGATCCTGATCCATCATCGCCTCAAGCACCTGACGGAACCCCGCCACCGCGACAGGGCCAGCCGCGCGGTAGGCGGCGCGCATTCTGTCGCGCTGGGCATCGGACAGCGAGCGCTCAAGCTCCGCACCCTTTTCGGTCAGATGCAAATGCCGCTCGCGCTTGTCTTCTTTCCCAATCCGACTTTCAACTAGCCCATCCTCAATCAACGTCCGAAGAACGCGGTTGAGCGATTGCTTGGTCACCCCGAGGATCGACAGAAGGTTATTCACAGTCGTTCCCGGGCTGCGGTGGATAAAGTGAATCGCCCGATGATGCGCGCGGCCATATTCCATGTCGGCCAGAATCCGGTCAGGATCGGCGGTAAAGCCCCGATAGGCAAAGAACATCGCCTCAATGCCTTTTCTGAGCTGCTCATCCGTCAGGAAAAGAAGCGACTGACCGCTCTGGCTCATCGGGTTGTCGGACATTGAAACTCCTCCGTCTTGCGGCGAGGATAAGTCAGCCTTGTTGACATTCCAAGACTCAACTGTTAGCGGATTCGGGAAATCGCGCAACATTATGTCCGAAGTGGACCTAATTGCGTAACAAATGGAAACTGGAAGGGGTTATCATGGCTGGTTCCTATGCCGACCGCGACGGCAAGATCTGGATGGATGGCAAGCTTATCGACTGGCGCGATGCCAACGTTCACATCCTCACCCACGCGCTGCACTATGCTTCCTCGGTATTCGAGGGCGAGCGCTGCTACGAGGGTAAGGTCTTCAAGAGCCGCCAGCACTCCGAGCGCCTGCTCAAGTCGGGCGAGCTGATGGACATGAAGATCCCCTACACGGTTGACGAGATCGAAGCCGCCAAGCGCGCCGTTCTTGATGCCAATGGCCTGACCAACGCCTATCTCCGCGTCGTCGCGTTCCGCGGGGCTGGCGAAGACATGGGTGTCTCTGCCCGCCGCAACCCGATCCGCATGGCCGTGACCGCCTGGGAATGGGGCAGCTATTATGGCGATGCCAAGATGAAGGGCGCCAAGCTCGATGTGGCCAAGTGGAAGCGCCCGAGCCCCGAGACGATCCCGACCGCCGCCAAGGCTGCGGGCCTCTACATGATCTGCACCATGTCCAAGCACGCCGCCGAAGAGAAGGGCTGTTCGGATGCGATGTTCTTTGATTATCGCGGCTATGTGGCCGAGGCGACCGGCGCCAATATCTTCTTCGTCAAGGATGGTGAGGTTCACACGCCGCTGCCGGATGCGATCCTCAACGGCCTGACCCGCCAGACAGTGATCCAGATGCTGCGCGACCGCCAGATCAAGGTGCACGAGCGGCACATCCTGCCATCCGAGCTCGATAGCTTCGAGCAATGCTTCCTCACCGGCTCGGCCGCCGAGGTTACTCCGGTGGGCCAGATTGGCGATTGGAAGTTCGAGGTCGGCGCGCTGACCCGCGAAACGGCCGAAGCCTACGACAAGCTCGTTCGCAGCTAATTCTGCCTTATTAGTGACTGATAACGGCCGGGCATTGCCCGGCCTTTCCATTATCCGGAAGGTGTCATCGCCTTGCGCTGCTTGGCGCGTTCGAGCCCGAGGTAGTGTTCGCGCAGGATAATGATCACACCAGCGGAGATGATGATCGCGGCGCCGATCAGCATCACTGGGGTTGGCACCTCTCCGAAAACGAAGAAGCCGACACCGATTGCCAGGATCATCGAGGTGTATTCAAACGGCGCGATCACGCTTGCATCGGCGAGGCGATAGCTTGAGGTCAGAAGGATCTGGCCGACGCCGCCCAGAAGCCCCGCGATGATCAGAAAGATCGCCTCGCGCGGCGCGGGGATGACCCAGCCCCAGAAGATCGTGATGGTCGAGAGCGCCGACGCCGTGACCGAAAACCAGAACACGATCGTTGCCGTGCTTTCCGTGGCGACCAGTTTGCGAACAAAGACCTGTGCAAGCGAGGCAAAGAAGGCGGCTCCCAAAACCAACATCGCTCCAAGAGCTTCGCGGGCATCGGCGGTGCTTGTGCCAATGGTCAGGCGCGGGGACAGGACGATCAGAACGCCAGCCATGCCCAGCGCAACCGCCCCGAGGCGGTAGGCGCCCACCTTCTCGTTCAGGAACATCGCGGCAAAGATGACAACAAGGAGAGGTGAGGCATAGCCGATCGCCGTCACCTCCGGCAGGGGAAGCAGGCCGAGGCCAGCAAACCCTAGGCCCATCGAGATTGTCCCGATCAGGCCCCGCCAGAAATGCCCAAGCGGGTTGCTGGTTCGGACACCAAGATGCAGCTCCCGCCGCATCGCAAGCCAGACAACGATGACCGGAATCGCAAAGAAGGATCGGAAGAATACGGCCTGTCCTGATGGAACGTGGCCCGCCGTCGCCTTGATAAGGCTCGACATGGCGACGAATACGCAAACTGAGGCGATCTTCAGAAGAATGCCACGAAGAGGGTGCATTGGGCCTCCGGTATTTCGGACACCCTAGGCGCGCTTCGCAGCGAGGAAAAGTGTGATCAGGCGGTCCGTCCGCGCTCGATCCGCAGATATTCCTTCACGACCTTGCCGGTCCGAGGGGCGTGAGCCTTTTGGAACCAGGGGTTCTCGTGCTCGCTCCGCGCCTCGCGGCGGGCAATGCCGATGAACTGTTTCAGGCGATCGCCGCTGTCATATTCCTGCGGCTTGTCGATGATGTGACGCTCCATAGCTTTCCTCCATCATTGGAAGGGCAGTTTAGCACGGCTTCACGTCTCGTCAGTGCTCATGGCGAATTGCAGGCGGATTGCCGCCCATTCGGCGGCGTCGGCAACCACGGCATCGGGATCGCTTTGGAGTGGCAAAACAGTCTCTAAAAAGGCCAAATTGCCGCTATTTCCCATCGCATAGAGGACGTTCCGAACAAATCGGTTGCGCCCGATCCGTTTAATCGGGCTTCCCGAGAAAAGGGCCCGGAATCCCGCGTCGTCCAGCCTCGCGAGCTCTGCGAGTCGCGGCTCCAGAAGCTCTTCGCGCGCGGCATAGCGGATCTCGCGGGCGGCAACGGCAAACTTGTTCCAAGGGCAGGCGGCGAGGCAGTCGTCACAGCCGTAGATCCGATTGCCAAGGAGCGGGCGGAGGTTCTCGCCTACAGGGCCGTCGTGTTCGATGGTCAGATAAGAAATGCAGCGCCGCGCGTCGATTTGATAGGGCGCGGGGAACGCATCGGTCGGACAGGCATCGAGGCAAGCGGTGCAAGAGCCACAATGGCTGACTTCGGCCTTGTCAGGCTCTAATTCGAGGGTCGTGAAAATGGCACCAAGGAAGAACCAACTGCCAAGCTCGCGCCCTAGAAGGTTGGTGTGCTTGCCCTGCCAGCCAAGCCCCGCCGCCTGCCCCAGCGGCTTTTCCATCACTGGTGCTGTATCGACGAAAACCTTGATCTCGGTTCCCGGCGCCTGCTCGATCAGCCAGCGGCCCACCGCCTTGAGCCGCTTCTTGACGATATCGTGGTAGTCGCGATTGCGGGCATAGACGGAAATCGCCCCGCGGTCGGGCTGGCCGATGATCTCCATCGGGTCTTCTTCCGGCGTATAGGCCTCGGCCAGCATGATGACCGACTTCGCCTCGGGCCAGAGCGCCGCGGGATCGCCGCGCCAATGCATCCGCTCGGCCATCCAGCCCATCTGCCCGTGCCGCCCTTCGGCAACAAACCTCGCCAGCCGCTCTTTCGCTTGGGGGATCGCATCGGGCCGACAAACGCCCATCGCGGAAAAGCCGGCCTCGAGGGCGAAGGCGCGGATCGCCTCTTTCACCGGATCAGCCCCGAGGGCCGGAGCGGATCAGAAATCGAGATCGGCATAATGCGCCGGAGGCCGGAAGCCGGGGATCTGGTCGGCGAGGATCGAGCGGAACGCGGGCCGCGACTTGATTTTGGCATACCAGTCCTTGACCACTTCGGAGCGGTTCCAATCCACATCCGAGATATAGTCGAGGCAAGACAGATGCGCAGCGGCAGCGAAATCGGCCATCGTCATCTCGTTGCCCGCAAGCCAGCGCCGCTTGTCGAGAAGCCATGCCATGTAGTCGAGGTGAAACTTGATCGCCTTCGCGCCTGCCTTGACGTTGGCACTATCGGGATAGCCGTTGGCCATCACCTTGCGGAACACCCGTTCGCCAAGGAGCTTGGTCGTCACCTCCTCGTTGAACTTGCCGTCGAACCACGCAACGAGCCGCCGCACCTCATAGCGCCCTTCGGGGTCGCGAGGCATCAGCGGCGGAGTTGGGTTCGTCTCTTCGAGATATTCGCAGATTGCCTGGCTATCCGACATCATCAGGTTGCCGTGCTTGAGAACCGGGATCGTGCCCGCAGGGTTGCGGCGGAGAAATTCGGGCGACTGCTCCCAATACCGCTCTTCAACGAGCTCAACCTCGATCTTCTTCTCGGCAAGACAAAGCCGCACTTTGCGGGAAAACGGGGAGAGAGGGTAATGATACAGTCGGTTCATTGCAAATCAGCCTGTGGCACTAGCCTTCAATGCCGCATGGGCTCCGCAGGATCAATCCCGAGCAGCGATTTCAAAGCAGGAAGCGCGGCCATCAACTTCGATCGTCGCCGCACCATCTATGATCCGGCTCGCTTGAGACCGGACAAAGCTCGACGGGTTCGAGGCAGAGCGGTTTTTGGGATCGGGCAGGATCGCGGCGAGGCGGGCGGCCTGTGTCGGCGTCAGGTTTGAGGCTGATACCTTGAAATAGTGCTGCGCCGCCGCTTCGATGCCGAAGACGCCTTCGGCAAACTCGGCCACGTTGAGATAGACCTCGAGAATGCGCCGCTTGGTCCAGACCGCCTCGACCAGCGGTGTCAGCATCGCCTCAAGCGCCTTGCGCGGCCAACTTCGCCCCTGCCAGAGATAGACATTCTTGACCGTCTGCTGGCTGATCGTTGAAGCGCCGCGCC
>JBFEXG010000050.1:0-11633 GCA_041546005.1 Paracoccaceae bacterium | reverse complement strand
GCGCCCGACATGGTGAAGGCATTGCGCGACCAGTCGCAGGACGAGCCAAGCCGCTTGAGCTGATCAATGATCGTGTTGCCGTATTGCGCCTTCCACTCCCAAACCTTGCCGAGGAAATCCTCGCGGCTCATATCGGTCCGGCGCAAGTTGCTCTCCGCTTTCAGCTTCTTCTCGACCTGTAGCTGAGTGGCGATCCCCGCATGGTCCTGCCCGGGCTGCCAAAGCGTGTCAAAGCCCCGCATCCGGTGCCAGCGGGTGAGGATATCCTGCAGCGTGTTGTTGAAGGCATGGCCCACATGCAGCTCGCCCGTCACGTTCGGCGGCGGGATCATGATGCAGAAACTCTCGGCCCCCGGCTTGGCATTGGCGCCCGCCCTGAAGGCCCCGGCCTCTTCCCACATCCGGTAGAGCCGCGGTTCGGCCTCGGCCGCATCAAAATTCTTTTCCATCGCCATCGGTCTGATCCTCGAAACGTTCCCGCTGCTCTCTAGCGAAACCATGACGAAAGGAAAAGACGCACCTCCCTCTCAGAGGCCCTTAAATATCCCGGGGGCTCGCGGGGGCTGGCCCCCGCGCCCCGCCGCCCTCTTGTGACACATCCAAAGGAGTGCAATTGTCGCCTCCGACCTCAAGGAACGTGGCGCCGATGATCCCAACCCTCACAGCCTTCGATGCCTCCCCCGACCGTGGCCGCGGGCTTGCGCGCGACACGCGCGTGCGCTGGGCTCTCGAAGAGGTGGCTCAGCCCTACGAGGTGCGCTACCTCAGCTTCGCCGAGCTGAAAGAGCCCGCCCACCGGGCGCTTCAGCCCTTCGGCCAGATCCCGACCTACGAAGAGGGCGATCTGGCGCTCTGGGAAACCGGGGCGATCGTGCTCCACATCGCCGAGACCCATGCCGGCCTCCTGCCCAAGGATCGCAACGCCCGCGCCCGGACCATCGCCTGGATGTTCGCCGCCGTGAGCTCGGTCGAGCCCTGGATCCTCGAAATCGAGTCGACCCATTTCCACGACCGGGGCCAAACCTGGGGCGCCGAAAGGCTGGCTCAGGCAGAAAACCGGCTTCGGGTCCGCCTAGACGATCTCGACCGCGCCCTTGGCGACAGGGAGTGGCTCATGGGCGATTTCACCGCCGCCGATATCCTGATGTGCTCGGTCCTCTTGCGCGTCAAAGGCGAGCCGGTTCTCGACGAACGGCCCCGGCTTGCGGCCTATCTCGCCCGGGGCGAGGCAAGGCCCGCCTACCAACGCTCCTTCGCCGCACAGCTCGCGCATTATCAAAACCGGCTGGCGGCTAAATCCTAGACCGCCCGATCTATCCGTGTCGACAGGTGGATGAGGCTTTCCATTGCCAGCACTCCATCAATCTCGCCGATCCGGTCGAGGGTCTCGTCGAGCGCAAGGGTCGATTGGGTCCGCAGCTGGCAGGCAAGATCAAACCGCCCCGAGGTGGTGTGAACCCGCTCGACCGCTGGCAGGCGTTCAAGCTGGCGCAACACAGCCGATTGCGCGGCGGGCGTGATATGGATGAGAACGGTTGCCCGGATCTGCCCGGCGCGGGCGTCTTCCGAGAGCTTGACCGTATAGCCCGCGATGACGCCATTGCGCTCGAGCCGGTCGAGCCGCGCCTGAACCGTGGTCCGCGCAAGGCCGAGCTTGGTGCCGAGCTTCGCCACGGGCGTGCGGGCGTTGGCCCCGAGGAGAGCCAGCAGACGGCGGTCTGTGTCATCGAGTTCGATCATAATGACGAAAATAACGTCAATCTGCCGATAAGAACAGACAAATCGTGCAAGGTGCCGAGTCTATATGACGTTGGTTGGGTGTAGTGTGTCAAAAAACACCAAATGGCAGAGGTTTCCATGCTCCAGCGTCCCGTCGTCTCCAATTCTCCCGCGAAACACCTCGCATCGGAGGCGGGCGAGCTGCCGGTCCATTTCTTTGCCCCCTCCGCGCTCGAGGCGCGGCTTCGGAGCTTCAAGGATCATTTCCCCGGCGTGGTGACCTACGCGGTCAAGGCCAACCCGGCCGATCACGTCATCAGCCAGCTTTGGGCGGGTGGTCTTGATGGCTTCGACGTGGCCTCGCCCGACGAAATCTCGCTGATTCAGCGCCTGTGCCCGGGCGCGGCCATGCACTACAACAACCCCGTTCGCAGCCGCGCCGAAATCCGCTTCGGCATCGAGGCGGGCGTTGTCTCCTGGTCGGTCGATGACATGGGCGAGCTCGAAAAGATGATCGCCTGCGGTGTGCCGCTGTCGAGTGAGGTCGCCGTTCGCTTCAAACTCCCGGTTGCGGGCGGCACCTACAATTTCGGCGCCAAGTTCGGCGCGACCGAGGACGAGGCGGTGGCGCTTCTTCGTCGCGTGGCCGAGGCGGGTTTCCGTCCGGCGATGACCTTCCACGTCGGCACCCAGTGCAAAGAGCCGCAGGCTTTTGCGAGTTATATCGCCGCCGCTGCCCGCATCGCCAAGGAGGCTGGCGTTACGATCGGCCGCCTGAATGTTGGCGGCGGCTTCCCGGCGGGCCGCGATGGCCAACCGGTTGATCTTTTGCCGTTCTTTGCAGTGATCGATAAAGCGGCGGACGCCTTCGAATGCCGTCCGATCCTCGTGTGCGAGCCGGGGCGGGGCATGGTTGCCGACGCTTTCGCCTATGCGGTTCAGGTCAAATCCGTGCGCGCGGGCCGTGTTTACCTCAACGATGGCGTCTACGGCGGCCTTGCCGAATTCCCGTCGATGGTCATCTCATCGCACAGCGTGGTCGGTCATATGGGCGAAGCGCGTGGCGCCGCCCGCCAGCCGATGACCGTCTTCGGTCCGACCTGCGACTCGATCGACCAGCTGCCGGGTACGCTCGAATTGCCGGTCGATCTGTCCGAGGGCGACTGGATCGTGTTCCGCTCGATGGGCGCCTACCTCACCGGTATGACCACCCGCTTCAATGGTTATGGCGACTGGCACACTGTTACCGTTGAGTGTCTTTGGCCCTGAGCACTGTGCCTTCACTGGACACTAGGACGTGACGCGCTAGGCTGAGGCTGACGGCGGGAATTGGTTTGACGTCAGGTCAGGGCAAGACGTATGGCCCCAGTGCAGGATTGGGTTCTCGGCCTTCTGGGCCGCAGACCACGAACAGAAGAAGGCCGCCCCCGAGGGCGCGGGCCAGCGACCCATGTCATCATTCTCGACGGCACCATGTCGACCCTTGATGATGGCTATGAGACCAACGCTGGCATCACCTTCAAGCTTTTGAAAGAGCTCGGCCCCAAGGATAACGTGACCCTCCATTACGAGGCGGGCATTCAGTGGCGCGATTGGTCAAGCACCTATGGCGTCCTGACCGGCAAAGGCCTCAATCGTCAGATCGAGCGGGCCTACGGGGTTTTGGCGTCGCGCTATCTGCCCGGCGATCAGATCTTTCTGATCGGGTATTCGCGTGGCGCCTATGCGGTGCGCTCACTCGCAGGTGTGATCGACCGGGTGGGCCTCGTTCGCGCCGATGTGGCGACCGAGCGGAATATCCGCGAGGCCTATCGACACTATCGCGCCGAAGGGGCATCGCCCGCGACCACCGATTTCAAGCGGCTCTTCTGTCACGACAATGTCTGGATCGAGGCCGTCGGTGTCTGGGATACGGTCAAGGCACTGGGCTTGCGGCTTCCGCTTTTGTGGCGTTTCACCGAGAGCAGATACAAGTTTCACAATCAGGATGTGGTCCGCCACGTGCGTCACGCCTTCCACGCGCTCGCCATTGATGAAACGCGCCAGGCCTATGATCCCGTGCTTTGGAGCCGCCCGGCTGGCTGGCCCGGCGAAATGATCCAGATGTGGTTTCGCGGTTCGCACGGTGATGTGGGCGGGCAGGTGGACGACAAGATCGAAGCACGACCGCTCGCGAACATCCCGCTCGTTTGGATGCTGGAGCAGCTCGAACGGTCCGGTCTTCCTCTTCCTGAGAAATGGCGGCTGCGCTTCCCGACCGATCCCGAAGCGCCCTCGGTCGGGACATGGGGCGGCTGGGCCAAGCTCTTCATCCTGCGCCATCGCCGCGAGGTGGGCCGCGATGTGACCGAACGGGTGCATTTCACCGCCCAGACCCACCGCCGCGCGCGGCACCTCAGGTTTCTGCCCTAGCCGACCTTGGGCTGCATGATCAGGCAGGTGGTCGAGCCGGTGGCATAGAGGCGGCCATCTTCGGCCCCCCTGATTTCGCCATGGGCGACAGCCGTGCTGCGCCCCGAGTGATCCACCGTTCCGGTGGCGATCACTTCCATCCCCTCGGGGATCACCCGCAGGATATTCACCCGATATTCGAGCGTGGTATAGACCGAGCCCTTCGGCACCATCGTCATCACCGCACAGGCCATGCAGCTATCAAGCACGGTGCCGTACCAGCCACCGTGGGTCGCGCCCATCGGGTTGCTGTGCTCAAATTTCGGCGCGCCACGGAACTTTACTTCGCCAGAGGAAACCGCGCTGACGCGATAGTTCAGCGTCTCGGCCATCGGCGGCGCGGGCAGATCGCCTCGCAGGACGGAGTGCATGAATTCGAGCCCCGAGATCGACAAGGTCTTCTCGAGGCCGGGCAGGTCGGCGCGGGATTTGGCGTGAAACAAGTGAACCTCCGGTCGGGGACGCGACCGGAGGCTCTCCTGTCAGGCGACGTTTTGCAAGCGCACCTTGGGGGAGACTCCGAGGGCGTGGCAGACATCGCGGGTCAGTTCGGGGCGATTGAGGGTGTAGAAGTGCAGGTGCTCGACACCACCCTCAAGGAGATCGTCGCAAAGCTCGGTGGCAAGTGCCGTCGCAAGAAGATCGGTGTTGCCGTCGCGGGTCGCGTGTTCGAAAGCGTCGCTCACCACCTGCGGGATCGAGGTGCCGCAGTTTTCGGCAAAGCGGCGGGCGCCGGCCCAGTTTTCAATGGGCAGGATGCCGGGGATGATCGGCGCGGTAATCCCGGCCTTGGTCGCGGCATCGCGGAAGCGGAAGAAGGTCTCGGCCTCGAAGAAGAACTGGGTGATCGCGCTTGTGGCGCCCGCGTCGAGCTTGGCCTTGAGCCAGTCGATGTCGGCGGCGAGGCTCGAAGCTTCAGGGTGTTTTTCGGGGTAGGCGCCGACGCGGAGGGTAAACTTGCCGGTATCGGCCAGCGCCGAGATCAGCTCGACCGAGGAGGCAAAGCCATCGGGATGGGCGGTGAACTTGTTCTCGCCCTTGGGCGCATCGCCGCGCAGCGCGACGATCTGGGTCACGCCAGCTTGCGCATAGGTTTCCGCGATCTCGAGGGTCTCGGCGCGCGAGGCGTTGACGCAGGTGAGATGCGCGGCAACCGGCAGGCCCGTCGCGCGGTGCAGTGTGGTGACGGCCTCGTGGGTCAGCTGGCGGGTGGTGCCACCCGCGCCATATGTCACCGAGATGAAATCGGGGGCGAGTGGGGAGAGGGCATTCACGCAATCCCAAAGCCGAAACGAGGCTTCGAGGTTGCGAGGCGGGAAGAATTCGAAAGAGACCTTGGGATGCGACATGATTCACCTTTGTTCAGTGCTCCCTTGTCGCCTATCCCATTATGTGAGACAAATTCATAATATTCACGATTAATATGAGACAAATTCATGAATATCGAATTCCGCCATTTGCGCACGATCAAGGCGATCCATGATACAGGCGGCGTGGCCCGTGCGGCCGACCTGCTCAACACAACCCAGTCGGCCCTCAGCCACCAGATCAAGGGAATCGAGGATCAGTTGGGCGTGCCGCTCCTCGTGCGCCGCTCGCGGCCGCTCAAACTGTCTGCGGCGGGGCAAAGGTTCCTCGCGGCGGCCGAGGCGATCCTGCCGCAGGTTGCGGCGCTTGAGGAAGAGTTCACCCAGATCATCGAGGGCCGGATCGCCCGCATGCATATTGCGATCGAATGCCACGCCTGTTTCGAATGGCTCTTTCCGGTCTTGGAACAGTTCCGCAAGGCCTGGCCCGATGTGGATGTCGATATCCGCCCCGGCCTTGCCTTCGATGCGATCGGGGCGCTCACGCGCGAAGAGGTGGACGTGGTGATTTCTTCCGATCCCGAAGATATCGAAGGCATCGAATTTGCCCCGCTCTTCGACTATTCGCCCGTGTTCGTGGCTGCCGCGAACCATCCGCTGGCCGCGCGCGACTACGTCGAGGCGGCAGATTTCCGGGGCCAAACGCTCATCACCTATCCGGTGGATCGCTCGCGGCTTGATATTTTCAAGCTTCTTCTCGCGCCCGCCCATGTCGAGCCGGCCGCGATCCGGCGGATCGAGCTGACGGCGGTTATCCTGATGCTGGTGGCGGCGGGTCGCGGCGTGTCGGTCCTGCCTGATTGGGTGGTGCGTGCGGTGCGCCGGTCGTCCGACTATGTGACACGACCCATCACCAGCAGCGGCCTCACACGGCGCATGTATGCGGCAACCCGCAGCGACGATAGTGCAGGGCCACACATAGCCCATTTCAAGCGGCTGGCGCGGCAAGAAGCTGTCAAACTGCAGCGTGGTCAGGCGTGACGCAACTGTTCGTTGGCCGCGGTCCTGCGCGCCGTCTCGTCGTGAACCCTTGATCGCAACTCTTCAAAAGTTCCCGCCCGACCGAAATAGAATCCCTGGCCGTGGGTACAGCCAAGTCGCTGGAGAATGGCGAGTTGGCCGGCGGTTTCGATGCCTTCGGCGACGACCGCCACGCCCAGACCCGCGGCCATCGACAGAAAGCCGGAAACGATGACCTCGGCACGCTTGTCCGTGCCGAGCCCGTGCACGAAGCTTGGGTCGATCTTCAGCTCGTCAAATTCAAGCTGCCGCAAGTGCTGAAACGACGCAAAACCTGTGCCAAAATCGTCCAGAGCAACCCGAAGGCCCATCAGTCGAAAGCGGGCAATGCTTTCCATGATCGTATCGGTCGCGCGCTGGATAAAAACATCCTCGGTGATTTCCAGTGTCAGCTGATGACGCGCGGCGGGATGCTGGTCCAAAAGCTTCCTGAAGTCCTCTCTTCCGCTGCGTGTTGCAAGGGCAATCTCCGGGACATTGATCGAGATGTCGCCGGGAAACTGCCGCTCGGCGATAAGCGCATCTATGTCGTTCAAAACCCGACCGGCCATACAAAGAAGAAAATCGCACTGGAGGCCGAGCTCGTTGATCTGGGGCAGGAACGCACCGGGGGGGATGACCCCGTTGTCGGGGCGGACCCATCTCGCCAAGGCTTCGTGACCATAGACCGCCCCCGACTTCAGATCGACCTTGGGTTGGTAATAGGGGCGAATCTCGCCCCGTTCCATTGCGGCAAGCAAGGTTCTGCGATCTTCGAGCGATGTGCGCCGCGCAAAGGATTCGGCCTCGTAGAGAACCACCTTAGGGCCGTTGTTGCCTTTGGCGCGATACATGGCTTGATCGGCCGCTGTGCACAGGGCGCCAACCGTTTTCAGGCCACGGGCAGCCAGCGCCACGCCCACGCTTGCCGAAACCTGCAGCGCCCGCCCGCCGTGGAGGATCGGTTGCTGAATCGACAAGACAAGCTTGCGTCCGAACTCGAAAACCGCCGCCTCATCGTGCACATTCGTCAGGACAATCGCGAATTCGTCGCCGCCAAACCGCGCAGCACAGCCCCGGCCGTTCACCAACTCTGCCAGCCGGATTCCGATGGTCTTCAAGACCTTGTCTCCCGCGTCATGGCTGTAGGTATCGTTGATCGGCTTGAACCCGTCGAGGTCGAGAAGAAAGACGGCGACGGGCGGGTTGGGCCCGAACCGGCTTAGATCGCTGGCCAGGCTCAAATCGAACCCGCGCCGGTTCAAAAGGCCGGTCAGTGAATCGTGGCGGGTCAGTCGCTCAAGCTCGTTGAGCCGGTTGTTGGCTTCCTGCCTTGCCCTGTCGAGCGCGCGCTGCGTGTCCTTCTGTTTGTGAAGGGTCTCGAACGTGTTGAAGACATAGATCACCAACATTGCCATGGCGACGAGCCACTGATTGCGCGTTTCGGGGTTCTGCTCCATCTGCGCCGCCATCCACAAAACACCAAACGCCGCGCCGAAAGACGGCATCATCAATGTCCAGTTGTAGAAGGACATCGAGAAGAAGGTGTTTGTGATGTGGACGAAGATGCCCGAAAGCCAGAGGAACGCGGCCAGAAACATCGGCGCCGACCCTTCGAGGGTGAGGTGAAAGGCGGGGCTGAGGTAGATCGCAGTGGAGCCAATCTGCAGAAACCAGACGAAAGCGATGAAACGTAGAGATATCTCGGCGTCGTCCTTCGGCAGCTTGCGCACGGCGATGGCTGCGGCGGCCTCGAACGGCGGCAGCAGGATGACCAGCGCGATTGCGAACGCATATTGTTCGAGCCACCAGAAAATAGAGACCATCATGGCCGTCATGGCCATTCTCTTGAAGAGGTCCCGTTCCACGACGTGGAGGACAAAACGGGTTTGATGCCGGATGCTGTCGAGGCGGTCGCTGACCATGAATATTTCACTCTCCCGTGCACTCGATAGCCGCTGTGGGAAAACAGCTGGTTAACCGAGACAAAGAAAATCGGCGCCGGGCGCTGCCCCTCTTGCCCCGCCGCAGCAGAGACCCTATACGCGCGGCTTGATCCGCAGACGGAGGCCCCGATGGCTGGCAGCGCAAACCTCAACGTGATGATGAAGACCGCCCGCAAGGTGGGCCGTGGTCTGTTGAAAGATTTCACCGAGGTCGAACAGCTTCAGGTCAGCGCCAAAGGCCCCGGCGATTTCGTCAGCCGCGCCGACAAGCGTGCCGAAGAGACGATCCGCAACGAGCTGATGGCGGCCCGCCCGAGCTATGGTTTCCTCGGCGAGGAAGGCACCGCGATTGAGGGCGAAGACCCGACCCGCCGCTGGATCGTCGACCCGCTCGACGGCACCACCAATTTCCTGCACGGCCTGCCGCATTGGGCCGTGTCGATCGCGCTCGAACACAAAGGCCAAGTCGTTGCTGGTGTGATCTATGATCCGGTCAAGGACGAGATGTTCTATGCCGAGAAGGGCACAGGCGCCTGGCTCAACGAAAGCCGCCTGCGTGTCTCGGCCCGCCACAAGATGATCGAGTGCATCTTTGCGACCGGCCTTCCCTTCGGTGGCCGCGCCGACCTTCCAGAGACCCTCAAGGATCTTGCCCGCATTCTGCCCGCCTGTGCCGGTGTGCGCCGCTTCGGCTCCGCCGCGCTCGACCTCGCCTATGTGGCCGCTGGTCGCTACGATGGCTTCTGGGAGCGTCGCCTCAATTCGTGGGACATGGCCGCAGGCCTCGTGATCGTCCGCGAAGCTGGCGGGTTTGTGGAGCCGCTGCGCGAAGGTGGCGATATCCTCACCGACGGCGAGGTGATCTGCGGCAACGAGGCGATCTTTCCGGCTTTTGCCAAGGCGATCCGCGGGGCCTGACGCCCAATTCTTGCCCAATTGGCCATTTAGGTCGGGGGGCATGACGCACCTGACCAGAATCGCCGCCTATCTTAGGACCTTCCACGCCGAAGAAACTGGTGCTGCGACCATCGAGTGGGTTGTCGGTGTCGCGGCGGCTGTTTCGCTCACGATGGCTGTCACCAGCTCGGTCAACGAAGGTGTCATGGCGCTGTCAGACAAGATTGCGAATTCCCTCGGCAATCTCGAGTTCGGCTGGGAAGCGCCACCGCCTCAGACCGAGAATAGTAGCCGGTAACTAGCGCCGCCGACGGACCACCGGGATATGGCTGCGGCCGATCTTGTAGGGCCGGTTCGGATAGGATGGTCGACCGTCGTTCGCCTGCCAATGCCCGCGCCCGCCCCGCGCTAACCATGTCGGGATCATCAGCACAAACCCCAGCGCAAAGCCGCCTGCATGGGCGAGATAGGCCACTCCGCCGCCATCCGCGCTGGTTCCGACGCCGCTCAACAGCTGGACAACGAACCAATAGCCCAGCATCGCCCAAGCGGGCAGAGTGATGATGCGGATGATGAAGATCAGGAACAGGATGAGATCGACCTGCGCCTTGGGGAACAACAACAGATAGCCCCCCATCACTCCGGCGATCGCTCCGGAGGCTCCAACCAGTGGCACCATCGAATTCGGCGCGGCGGCGTATTGCGTGAGGTCCGCTCCAACACCGGTGATCAAATAGAAGAGCAGAAACCGGACGTGCCCGAGCACGTCTTCGAGGTTGTCGCCAAAGATCCACAGGAACAGCATATTGCCCAGAAGGTGCATCCAGCCGCCATGCAGGAACATCGAGGTGAGGAAGGTGTAATAGCCGTCGCCCGCGCTGATCCGCGCCGGGATCATGGCGTATTCCGAATAGAAGCCCATGAGCGCCCGGTCAGTCGGATAGGTGCCGATCATACCTATGAAGACCACGACATTGATCGCGATCAGGGCATAAGTGACGAAAGGCGCACGGATCGAGGCGTTATGATCGCGGATCGGGAACATGGGCTAGATGTGGCATCTCCGCCCCGCTTCGTCCAGCAGGGCGGAGGCGCAATCACGCAAGAGTGCCTCAGGCGCGGCCGACTTCCGCCAAGAGCGCGGCGTTGCCACCGGCGGCGGTCGTGTCGATGCAGACGTGGCGCTCGTGCAGCACATGAGCGGCGTCGGGCATCGTCGTCACCAGCGCCACGATCGGGCCGGTGCGGCGCGCGAGGGCTGCTTCGTAGGCGCGGCCCGTATCTTCTTCACCCCACCACAGAACTGCGCCGAGAGGCGCGAGCGTGGCCAGCGCCTCAGGCTCTAGCGATCCCTCGCAGACCACGGCGACGCCACCCAAAGCCTCGACCGCCGCCACCTGTCGTGCCACCGCATCCGATCCCGGCCCCAGGCACAGGACAGGCCCGCGCGGCGAGGCGGTGAGGCGGTTCGATTCGCCCGTGGGCCCCGGCATATCGCGGGTCGGCTGGGCTATGCCTGCAGGTGCCTTGGCCAGCGCAACCCCAAGAGCGGCGATATCCGCCTTCTGGTTCCAGCCGGAGCCAAGAGCAACAGCTTCCGCCGTGCCAAAACGCGGCAGATAGAACGGCCCGCCCGCCTTGGGGCCAGTGCCCGAAAGGCCTTCGCCGCCGAACGGCTGGCTGCCGACGACTGCGCCGATCTGGTTGCGGTTGACATAGACGTTGCCCGCGTGGATCGCGTCGACCACGGTCTGCACCCGATCGTCGATGCGGGTGTGAAGGCCGAAGGTCAGGCCATAGCCGGTGGCGTTGATGTCGGCGATGACCTTATCGAGTTCATCGGCCTTGAAGGTCGCCACATGCAGGACCGGCCCGAAGATCTCCTTCTCCAGATCGCCGATGCCACCCACCTGAATAACCGTGGGCGCAATGAAAGTGCCGGCTTGCGGCACGCTCATCTCGTGCAGTACGCGCCCCTCGGCCCGCGCCTTGGCCACATGGTCGGCGATGGTCTTGTGAGCAGCGGCGTCAATGACCGGGCCGACGTCGGTCGAGAGGAGCCACGGGTCGCCCAGTGTTAGCTCGTCCATCGCGCCCTTGAGCATCTTCAGAAGCTTTGGCGCGATATCCTCCTGCACATAGAGGCAGCGCAGGGCCGAACACCGCTGGCCCGCCGAGCGGAAGGACGACATGACGATATCGCGCACCGCATGTTCGGGGAGCGCGGTCGAGTCGACGATCATCGCATTGAGGC
>JBFEXG010000166.1:0-5536 GCA_041546005.1 Paracoccaceae bacterium | reverse complement strand
GAAGATCGACGATCATCAGGTTTTCGGCGCGGTTCTTGGCGTCAGTGGCAAGGAACAGGCGGTTGGCTTCGTCCTCCTGCGGGGTCACGCCACGCGGCATGGTGCCTTTCATCGGGCGGGTGACGATCCGGCCTTCGGCATCGGTGGCAAAGAACAGCTCGGGGCTGCGGCTCAGGATCGCGGGAAGGCCCTCTTGCTCGACAAGCGCACCGTGGCCAACCGGCTGGGCGGCACTTAGAGCAGAATAAAGGGCAGCAGGATCGCCCTTGGCGACCAAATCAAGTGGAAAGGTCAGATTGGCCTGATAGATATCTCCGGCTTCGATATAGCCCCTGACCCGCGCGACCGCCTCCAGATAACTGGTCCGTTCGCGCCGTGGGGTGAGCTGGGCCAGTTGTGCCGTCGCGCCCGAAAGCGCGGGGGCTTCGACGGGGCCGTCATAGACGCCAAAGTGCACAAGCGGCAGGCGCCGCCCTTCGGGCATCAGCGGAGCCAGCCGCGGCTCAAGTGCATAGCCAAGCTCATATGTCGCATATCCCGCAACCCAGTTGCCTTGGGCACGGGCCGCATCAAGGGCTGCAAGGGCGTCTGGCACCTGATCTTCCGTCTCAGCAGAGATCACCGCCCGCGGCTGATCAAACAGCGCAGCGCCTTCGCCCTGAGGGGCCTGATCAAAGCGGATTCGCATCAAAAGTCCTATCAAGCTCGCCCGTTCCCTAACGCTGCGGGCCTCGAAAGTGTAGGTGGAATGCGGAGCCTATCCCACTGATCCCGACCTTGCACCGCCAGAAGGAAACGGCCCGAAAACCGGGAATTAAGTTGCGCACCGCGGCGACTACCCTGCAAGATCGCGCCAGTTAAAGGGCCGAGGCCATTTTGAGTAGTCGATTTATCTCGTATGTCGCAGCGGTTTTGCTGCTTGGGACGGTTGCCCTCATCGCCTTTATTGCCATGCGCCATCATTGGGCGCCTGATCTGGCTGCGGTCTACTTCGGGGCGAGCGCCTATGCGGCCGGCGAGATACACAGCGTCTATGCAGCGCCATCCATTTTTTTTGGAGCGCTGATCGAAGATCCCTTCTGGCTTTCTCTGGCGCAAGATCAAGGCCTTATGGGCGAGGCCCTCGTTGGATTCGTCTATCCGCCGCTACTCGCAGCGCTTGTCGCGCCTCTGACCAAGACTGTCAGCGCGGTTGCGTTTATTAAAATCGGTGTGGCGATCGAGCTGATTTGCCTTTGCCTTGCCGTGCTTCTCGCGCGGTCACTGGTGTCAAGCCGGATGTCCGCAGCACTTTGGAGCGCCGCCAGCCTAGCGATCGGCCTACCGACGGTTGCCGTCCACAACGCATTTTTTCACGCCCAGCCGCAAATCATCATCATTGCGATGATCCTTCTGGCTTTTGTTCTCTACCGCAGGGGTTTGGATATTCCGGCTGGCCTAATTTTGGCGATTGCTGGGTCGATCAAATTGGCCCCCCTTTTCCTCGGGATCGTGTTTCTGGCCGACCGGCGCTGGCGCGCCGCAGCGGCGACAGCGGCTGGGGCCATCGCTTTGGCGCTCGCTGGGATCGCCGTCACCGGTGTGGAGATGCAGGTCGCCTTTTTCGAACAGATCGGACGGGTGGGCGGACTGCACCTGCTGTCGCCGCTGAGCTATTCGGTGGCTGGAGTTCTAACCGCGCTTTGGGGCGACTTGAGCGGAGCACCGGCGGTTTTATTGAATGACAATTCCCTTGGAAGAATGGATGCCGTCCCTTGGATTACGGGGCTGAGCTATCTGCTGTTGTTTTCCGGTACGCTGCTGATCTTGGCTAGAACCCGCCGACTCGCATTTACGGATGCCCTTCCCATTCGCCTTTTGGGGATTTGGAGCCTGCTTTCAATTTTCGGCCCGCTGGGGTGGGCGCATTACGCTCTCGGGCCGATTTTGTTGCTGCCCGCGGTCTTTAGTTTCTATCCGCGGCGTCAGGCCATGTTTGTTTTGATCCCCATTGTCGCGGGACTATCTTTGCCGTCGGCGTTGTTGGTCATCTGGCTTGCGCCGGGGATTTCGCTTGGCAGCGTTGCTGCCATCCTATCCCTTCTGATACTGCCGATCTCATTCATGGCCGGCATAGGGCTAAAAGGGAACCGCTCCGATGAAAACCGAGACTAGCTCGGAGACGCGATGGCTCGTCGCGCTGTCGCTGGCCTTTCTGGCCTATGTCTATGTGAAGTTCGGCGTTGCCCATTCCCCCGACCTGTCGGCGACTTGGCTCGCAGGGCAATTTTTTGAAGCGGATCAGTTGGACCTTGTCTATCCGCGGGATGAGGGGGTTTTTACCATGCTCATCCCCGAGGCGTGGTGGGATCACCTGAAGGCAGAGGGGCGCGAAGAGGTCTATTACCCGTTTCTCTATCCTCCTCTCTGGGCTTGGGCCGCCGGGAAGGTTGGCAGCCATGTTGGGATGGATGACTTCGTCGCCTACTTCGGCTTTCTCAACCCGATCCTGCTTCTCGGGACTTTGCTCCTCGCCATGCGAACATGCGGTGTGAAGGGCAGGCTTCGGCTGCTCTGGCTTGCGGCCGGTATCTTGGCCTTGCTGTTTACTTCGATCGGCCTTGTTGCCATCGAACAAAACCAACCGCAAATCATTGTCAGTTTCCTTGTTGTTGCCGCGATCGAACGGAGCCGCGCTGACGCCTGGAAGACGGCCGGCGCGCTTCTGGCTCTCGCCGCTGCGGTCAAACTTTATCCAGCCCTCCTGGCGGTTCTGTGGATTAGCGAACGGCGCTGGCGGTCGCTGGTCTCTTTTGGGGTGGTCGGAGCGCTTCTGGGGCTTTTGTCCATCGCCCTCGCCGGATGGCCGCTTCATGCGGAATTCCTCAGGCTCATCGCGCTTCTGCGCGAGAGCGCGGTCGTGACATCGTTCAATTTCGGGCTCGACTCGGCGCTGGCTCAACTTCTGTGGCGCGATGATCTGGTCTTCGTCGCCAGCCGCGACAATCCGATCGGAATCGCTCATCCGCATGGATGGAAAGTCTTGGCAAAGGGGCAAGTTTGGTCTGCGGCATCAACAATTGCGCTTTTGGGGCTGACATTGGCTCTGGCGCTTCACACTTGGCGGTCGGGGCGACCGTTGGGGATTTTGGTCTATCCCGCGTTTCTCGCGGCACTGGCCTTTCTGGCGCCGCTGAGCTGGGGCTATCACTATCTATCGACTTTGGCCTTTGCGCCTGCCCTTCTTGTCGCTCTTGGATCAATGAGGGGGTCGGCCCTCCTTGCGATCATCCTCCTGCCGATAAGCCCGCTCGTCTTTTTGCGGTTTTCCGACCCAATCGATGGCCTTCTGGTGAATCCGCTCCTTGGCGCGTTCGCGGTCGCGGCGCTTGGACTGGCGCTCTGGGGGGTGCGGCACCGCGTCTAGAGGGCGATTTTCCGCGTTTTGCAGGACATTCGGCCCTTGCGCTAAGCTTTCCCATCCCTATAACGCAGGACAATTTGGGCGCGCCCTGCCTCGCGCCCTGAAGACATGCGCCATATCCGGGGGAACCACCATGCCGAAGAGAACCGACATCAAGTCGATCATGATCATCGGAGCGGGGCCCATTGTGATCGGCCAAGCCTGCGAGTTCGACTACTCGGGCGCTCAGGCCTGCAAGGCTCTGCGCGAAGAGGGCTACCGCGTCATCCTCGTCAATTCGAACCCGGCCACGATCATGACCGACCCCGAACTAGCGGACGCGACCTATATCGAGCCGATCACCCCCGAGGTCGTCGCCAAAATCATCGAGAAAGAGCGCCCCGACGCGCTCCTCCCGACGATGGGCGGACAAACCGGCCTTAACACCTCGCTCGCGCTGGCCGACATGGGCGTTCTCGAGAAGTTCAACGTCGAGATGATCGGCGCCAAGCGCGAGGCCATTGAGATGGCCGAAGACCGCAAGCTCTTCCGCGAGGCGATGGACCGCCTCGGCATCGAAAACCCTAAGGCAACCATCGTCACCGCGCCGAAGGATGCAAAGGGCAAGAAAGATCTCAAGGCGGGCCTCGCCATCGCGATGGATGCGCTCGAAGAGATCGGCCTGCCGGCGATCATCCGCCCCGCTTTTACCCTTGGCGGCACCGGCGGCGGCGTGGCCTATAACCGCGCCGAATACGAACACTTCTGCCGTTCGGGCATGGATGCCTCGCCCGTGGGTCAGATCCTCGTCGATGAAAGCCTGCTCGGCTGGAAAGAATACGAGATGGAGGTTGTCCGCGACAAAGCCGATAACGCCATCATCGTCTGCTCGATCGAAAACGTCGATCCGATGGGCGTCCATACCGGCGACTCGATCACCGTGGCCCCCGCCCTGACGCTCACCGACAAGGAATACCAGATCATGCGCAATCACTCGATTGCCGTGCTGCGCGAGATCGGGGTTGAGACCGGGGGTTCGAACGTCCAGTGGGCGGTTAACCCCAAGGACGGCCGGATGGTCGTCATCGAGATGAACCCGCGCGTGTCGCGCTCTTCGGCGCTGGCGTCCAAGGCGACCGGCTTCCCGATTGCCAAGATCGCGGCCAAGCTCGCCGTGGGTTATACGCTCGACGAGCTCGACAACGACATCACCAAGGTCACGCCCGCCTCGTTCGAGCCGACCATTGACTATGTCGTCACCAAGCTCCCGCGCTTTGCCTTTGAAAAATTCCCGGGCGCGAAGGCCGAGCTGACCACCGCCATGAAGTCGGTCGGTGAAGCCATGGCCATTGGCCGCACCATTCACGAGAGCCTGCAAAAGGCGCTCGCCTCGATGGAAACCGGCCTCACCGGCTTTGACGAGGTCGCCATCCCCGGCGCACCCGAGAAATCAGCGATCACCGCCGCGCTGTCCAAGGCCACGCCTGACCGCCTGCGCACGATCGCGCAAGCGATGCGCCACGGCCTGACCAACGACGAGATTCAGGCAATCACCGCTTTCGATCCGTGGTTCCTCGCCCGCATCCGCGAAATCATCGAGGCCGAGGAGCAGGTCCGCAAAGAAGGCTTGCCGGTCACTGAAAAGGGCCTGCGAGCGCTCAAGATGCTGGGCTTTACCGACGCTCGCCTTGCGAAACTCACGGGCCGCACCGAAGACAACGTGCGCCGCGCGCGGATCAACCTTGGTGTCACCGCCGTCTTCAAGCGGATCGACACCTGCGCCGCCGAATTCGAGGCGCAGACTCCCTATCTGTATTCCACCTACGAGACCGCCGCGATGGGCGATGTGGAGTGCGAAGCGCGCCCGTCGAACCGCAAGAAGGTTGTCATCCTCGGTGGTGGCCCCAACCGGATCGGTCAGGGGATCGAGTTTGATTACTGCTGCTGTCATGCCTGTTTCGCCCTGACCGATCAGGGCTATGAGACGATCATGATCAACTGCAACCCCGAGACCGTCTCGACCGACTATGACACCTCGGACCGCCTCTATTTCGAGCCGCTGACCTTCGAGCACGTCATGGAAATCCTGCGGGTCGAGCAGGACAACGGCACGCTGCACGGCGTGATCGTTCAGTTCGGCGGCCAGACGCCGCT
>JBFEXG010000284.1:0-3207 GCA_041546005.1 Paracoccaceae bacterium | reverse complement strand
CAGCGCATTGGCGATGATCATGCCAAGCCCCGGCAGGAAGCGGCTGAGGATCAAGGCAATCGCGGTCCGAAGCGCGTTTTGCCCCGAAAAGTCGATCATCCGGCGGCGCGAATGGCCAAGGGCCACATGGCCCAACTCGTGGGCGATGACAGACGCCATTTCTTCAGCCGTCACCTCGCCAGCATGAAGCTTCTGCAGGAAACCCCGTGTGATATAGATCCGCCCGTCCGGCCCTGCGAGGCCATTGACCACCGGAATCTCGTAGAGAAACACCCGCACCTTCGGCAGATCGAGCGCCTTCGCCAACTTCTCGGTCACGCCGCGCAGGGCAGGGTCCATCAGCTCTGTCGAGCGGGCATTCAGGTCTTTGACGGTCCGCCAGACGGAAAACCGCCAGAAAGCGTAGCCATAGATAACGGCAAGGAGGATGGGGGCAAAGCGCAGCATGGCCTAGATATGGGGCCGCGCCGGATAAGGGGCAAGACGCGACACCTAGCGATTTCCGATCCGTTCCGAGTAGCGCGGCGCAAGGAAATCCGCGAAGGCGCGCACTTCCCGCCGTTTGTAGGCATCGGGGCCGACAACAAGCCACGTGCTCGCAATCCCCTCCTGTGGCGGCTCAAAACACTGCACAAGTTCCGGCGCGTCCTCGGCCATTGCCACGGGAAGGGCGCCGAGGCCCAGCCCGCTGCGAACGGCGACAATCATAGATGGAATATCGGGGAGCGTCGCGGCCACTTGATTGGGCGGAACACGCTCGTTGAGCCACACATTGAAGCGCCGCGCCCCGCGGCCCGGCTCGTAGAGCAGAAAGCTGTGGCTGGCGAAATCGTCGGGGCCATTGGGCATCCCGTGTTTTGCCGCATAGCGCTGGCTGCCGTAGAGGGTCGTGCGGGTCACCGAGATTTGCCGCGCGACAAGGCGGGGATCGTCGACCGAAAGGACATGGCGGATCGCGACATCGGCTTCGCCTGCGCAGAGGTCGAGCACCTTGTCGCTTGGGACAAACTCAAACTTTACATCGGGATAGGCTTCGTTGAATTCGTCGAGGATCGCAGCAAGGCGGGGGCTGAAGGCGATGCCGATTGCAGTGATCCGGATGGTCGAGGTCGTACTTCGGGTCCGGGTGTCTACCGTGGCTTCGAAGGCGCGCACTGCGGCTTCCACGGCCTCGGCCTGCGGCAAGAGGGCAAGGGCGTGTTCCGTGGGCTTCAGTCCTTGGGTGCTGCGCTCGAAGAGCGCGAGGCCCGTGACATGCTCCAAAACGTCAATGCGGCGGGCGACCGTAGGCTGCGACTGGCGCAGCTGTTTCGAGGCGGCGAGGGTGGAGCCTGCGCGCATCACCGCGAGGAAGACGCGGAGATCAGACCATGAGTCGAAAACGCTCTTCATTTCTGAATAACAGCACAATTTCGCGCCAGATACCATCGAGAGGTTTGTGCGGACTAGGCTTGGGTCAGATCACATTAGGCTGAGGAGGCCGAAATGACCCTCGTTTCAGATTTTCCCGCGACTGCCCCTGCTTTGGGATCGTTCTTTGGATGGCTTGGCCGGTTGTTCTCGTTGCCCGAGTTCGATCCGCTGTCAGAGGCCGAGCGCCGCACCCATGTCAGAGACCTCTTGGAACGTCATCCCGACTCTTTCACGAGCGAAAGCTGCGTTCACGACCTGATGTCGCTTTATCCGCATAGCTTTTGACCTAGGGATCTTTGCGTTTCCGCTTGGGCTTTTCGGCGCCGATCTTCCACAGATAGGCGCCGAGGCCCGCCACGACCGCCGCCGCCGCGAGAAAGCCCGAGGCGTTGCCAGCGATCTCGGCCACTGCCGTCACTTGTCCGGCAAAGACATAACCCATGCCGATATAGGCACTGACCCAGACGATCTCGCCGAGCGCACCCCAGAGAAGGAACTTGGGCCAGTCGATCCGCATGATCCCCGCCGCGAGGTTGACGTAGGGCCCCAAGGGGCTTGCCAGCCAGCGGCTTAGGAATATTCCGAGATTGCCCCAGCGTCCGGTCATGGCATGGGCGCGCGTCATGGCTTTGGCGCGCGCCGGTTTGCGGTTTACCCAAAGTGCAAATCGGCCGCCGCCGCTCATGCGAGCCAGCGCATAGCCTGTCTGATCCCCCAGAACCGCGCCGCTCAGGGCGGCCCCGGCGGCGGGCAGGGCGCTCAGATCGCCCGAGGCCACAAGCCCGCCTCCCGCCAGCATCATCAACGAGGCGGGAACAGGGAGGGCCAGACAGCTCGCGAAGGTCACCGCGAAGAGCATCCAAGCGCCGTAATCGGTTACGAGGGCGAGAAAGCTCTCCATTACTGGTCTCTGGCTGCCCTTGCGGCATCGGCGGCAGCTTTGATCTCGATGGCCAATTCCTCGAGCGTCTGTCCGCGTTCAGCCGCGATCTCACCCATCGTTCGACCGCGATCCTCGCCGGGGCCGAGGTCTAGAAGCGGCCCGAGGATCTCGGGCGGAATACCATAGCTCAAGCCGACATAGCGCGGCGGCATCCAGGCCTCGATCGGCTGTTCCCAATGGTCGGGGTTTTGCCAATAAAACCAGAAGCTCACCGTTCGAATGCCAAAGCCGATCATCGCGACGACCGCGATAGCGAAGAGGGTGGTGAGCCAAGGGTGATGCGCCCAGATGCGCGAGATACGGTCCTTCATCGCCCCAAAACCCTCATGCCACGGTCGATCCCCTCGAGCGTCATCGGCACCATCCTCTCGGGGCCAAGGATCGACTGGATCATCTTGGTTGACTGAGTATAGCCCCACATCCGCTCGGGCGTGGGATTGATCCACAGATGCGCGGGCCACTGTTCGAAGGCGCGGCGCAGCCAGACCTCGCCCGCTTCTTCGTTCCAATGCTCGTTGGCGCCGCCGGCGAAGGCGATCTCGTAGGGGCTCATCGAGGCATCACCCACGAAGATGCATTTGTAGTCCGACCCATAGGTGCGCAGCACTTCCCAAGTTGGGATCTGCGCGTTCCAGCGCCGAGCGTTGTCGCGCCAGAGGCCTTCATAAAGGCAGTTGTGGAAATAAAAATGCTCGAGATGCTTGAACTCGGCGCGGGCGGCGGAGAAAAGCTCTTCAACCACGCGGATATGCGGGTCCATCGAGCCGCCGACATCGAAGAACAGGAGCACTTTGACCGCATTGCGCCGCTCGGGCCGCGTTTGCACATCGAGATAGCCGTGTTCGGCGGTG
>JBFEXG010000242.1:0-3833 GCA_041546005.1 Paracoccaceae bacterium | reverse complement strand
GTAAAGACGAGGCGGATCTCGCCGTATTCGGGATGTTCGGGATCTTCGAGACTGAGGATCGTCGCGTCCGCCTCCCACTCGATCCCCTTGACCATCTCGCTCGCAGCCAGATCCACGTTGCGATCGAGGATGATCCGCAGCGGCGTCTGCCAGAGGGGATAGCGTTCGGGGCCATCGTTCGAGCGCGGATCGAAGATTGCAAGCGAGCCGCCGCCGACGATCACCAAGGGCGCCTCTTCGCCTTCGTATTCAAAGCGGATTCGCCCCGGACGGTGCATCGTCAGAAGGCCCTTCACCGACGAGCCATCCTCGTGCACCTGCGTGAAGGGGCTCTGCAGGGTCTCGGTGGCGTTGAGCCAAGCCGAGATATCATCAAGCGTCAGCTCTCCTGCCACGGCGCTGCCACCGGCCAGAAGGCCGAAAGCTAGGGTTGAAAGCCAGAGACGCGTTTTTTTCATCAGTTTACCTTTCAGAGGTCTGCCCTATCAGATGGCATCACTCCGGCAGGTTTTGAAGCGCTAGGCGATAACACGAGCGTGCAACCGCCTAGCCGCCGTTCAATGCTGCTCGGGCACGAGGATCTCGCGCTTGCCGACGTGGTTGGCCGAGCTGACAACACCCTCGTCTTCCATCTGCTCCACAAGCCGCGCGGCCTTGTTATAGCCGATGGCCAGCTTGCGCTGGATATAGGAGGTCGAGCACTTGCGATCCTTGATGACGATGGCGACCGCCTGATCATAGAGCGCATCCTCGCCGTCGGTGTTGCCGCCAAGGCCAAGGACGAGATCAAGCTCGGCCTCTTTCTCTTCGGCGGGGCCATCCACAACGCCCGACATATACTCGGGCGGGCCAAAGCCCTTGAGGAAGTTGACGATCTCTTCGACCTCTTCATCCGAGACAAACGGCCCGTGCACGCGGGTAATCTTGGCGCCGCCAGCCATGTAGAGCATATCGCCCATGCCCAGAAGCTGTTCGGCGCCCTGCTCGCCAAGGATGGTGCGGCTGTCGATCTTGGAAGTGACCTGGAAGGAGATCCGGGTCGGGAAGTTGGCCTTGATCGTGCCGGTAATCACATCGACCGAAGGCCGCTGGGTCGCCATGATCAGGTGAATACCCGAGGCGCGGGCCATCTGAGCGAGGCGCTGAATGCAGGCCTCGATCTCTTTGCCCGCGACCATCATCAGGTCGGCCATCTCGTCGACGATAACGACGATATAGGGCATCTTCTCGGGCGCGAATTCCTCGGTCTCGAACACCGGATCGCCGGTTTCCTCGTCAAAGCCGGTCTGGACCGTGCGGCTGAACATCTCGCCCTTGGCGAGCGCATCCGCGACGCGGCTGTTGTAGCCCTCGATGTTGCGCACGCCCATCTTCGACATCTTGCGATAGCGCTCTTCCATCTCGCCCACAGTCCATTTGAGCGCGACGACCGCCTTCTTGGGGTCGGTCACAACGGGGGAAAGGAGGTGCGGGATGCCGTCATAGACGGAAAGTTCAAGCATCTTGGGGTCGATCATGATGAGGCGGCATTCCTCGGGCGTAAGCTTGTAGAGGAGCGACAGGATCATCGTGTTGATCGCCACCGATTTGCCCGAGCCGGTGGTTCCGGCGATCAGAAGGTGAGGCATCTTGGACAGGTTGGCGATTACCGGATCGCCACCGATATCCTTGCCCAGCGCCAGCGGCAATTTCATGTTGCTATCGCCGAAATCGCGGGCAGACAGAATCTCGCGCAGGACGACCTTCTCGCGGTTGACGTTGGGAAGCTCGATCCCGATCACGCTGCGGCCCGGAACGGTTGAAACGCGGGCGGAAAGCGCCGACATCGAGCGCGCGATATCGTCCGACAGGCCGATCACACGGCTGGCTTTGAGGCCCGGCGCGGGCTCGAGTTCATACATGGTGACGACAGGGCCGGGGCGAACCGAGACGATCTCGCCCTTCACGCCATAATCATCGAGCACACTCTCGAGCATCCGAGCGTTTTCTTCGAGCGCCTCGTCCGACAGATGATGGCGCTGAATCTCGATTGGGTTCATCAGGAGGCTGAGCGGCGGGCATTCGTAGTCTGACGGGCTGTCGTCAAACTTGAGCCGCGGCTGCGCCTCGGCGCGGGCCTGCCGCGAGGGCGCGGTCTGGCGCTTGGTGGTGTGCTGAACCACCTTGCGCGCTTCGGGCGCTTCCGTCTCGAAAAGCGGGCGGGCCAGTAGCGGCTCGGGCGCGTGGTTGTCGTCAAGGATGACGGCCTCGTCGAAGTCGTCCTCTATTTCCAAAGCCTTCGGCCCCTGATCGACGATCAAACTCTTCGGGCCGCGCATGACCGGCGGCTCCGATCGCGGCGCGCTGGCCGAAGCGGAGCGATTGCGGATCGCATCCGAAATGCGGGCGCGGATGCGCTCGCCATCGACGGCCCCGTCAAACATCGGCGGCTCTGTCGTGACCCATTCAGCCTCGGGAAGCGGCTCGGGCTTGCGGCGCAGCGACGGCATAAAGGAGAAGAGGCCGCCGGATTTCTCGGGCGCGGCCTGTTCGCGCGCCGGCGCGACGAGCGGCGTTTTGGGAGGCATCGGGCGGTCGCCGGGCATGGCGGGATTGGCGCGGACCACAGCAGCGACCCGCAGCTTCTCGGCCTCTGTCACCGCTACAGCATCGTTCCGGCGCGACTGAACGGCGGCCACGCCGCTTTGCGCGGCCCTGAGCGAGGCGCTGGCGCTGCGACCGATCAGACGCAGCAGGAGCGAATAGAGAAGAATGGTGCCGACAAGAAGGAACCGCCCAATGGCCTTGATCTCACGCTTGTCCAAACCAAGGACAAAGGCCGCCGAAATCAATGTCATCGCTCCAAGGAGAAGCGACGCAACCTTGACCGCAATCGCAGCCGGAACCGGCATGATAGTCAGGAGGATCGCAAGCACCGTATCCCCGAACAATCCGCCAACGCCAAAGCTATGAGCCCAGCTTTGCGATGGCGCGAGGGTCGAGGAATAGACAGCGGCGCAAGCAACAAAGATCGGGACAAAAATCACGCGCCCGAGAGCACGCTCTGCCCCACGATGCAGAGCAAAGCGCCCGCCCCAGACGGCGAAACTCGTTGGAATTCCCCAGGCAGCCCATCCGATGATCATCACAAGCGGGGCGGCAACCGAGGCACCGAACGAGCCAAGCCAGTTCTGGATCGGCGCATCCGAGGCTAGCATCCAGTTCGGATCCTCGGGGCTGTAGGAAGCCAGCATCATACCAGCCAGAACCCCCAGAACCATGAGGCTTATGCCCAAAAGCTCTTTGCCGCGTTTCTCGATCGCGGCCTGCATGGTGCTGTCCAGAAGCGGATCACGCTGACGGGTGGTGTATGACGCCATATGCTCGTTCCCTCACTCGTACAGGCAGTCGCGGAGAAGGGTCAGACCGCGCTGCATTTCTTGTGTTGGGGCCACCATGGCGACCCGGATATATCCCTCGCCGGGGTTCTTGCCCCCGACCTCGCGAGCGAGATAGGCGCCGGGCAAAACCCGCACCCCTGTCTCGCGCCAAAGCTTGAGCGAAGCCGCCTCGCCATCCTCGACCGGCAGCCACAGGAAGAACCCCGCCTGCGGCGACATATAGCCCGGAACCTTGCCGAGAATCCGGTCGGCGACCTCGTATTTCTGGTGATAAAGCGCCCTGTTCTCGATCACGTGGGTCTCGTCGGCCCAGACCTTCTCGGCCACCTTCTGCAAAGGCAGCGGCAGGGGCGCGCCGGCATAGTTGCGCAGCTGGCGGATGCGGGCGATGGATTGCTTGCCGCCCGCGCAAAAACCAGAGCGCAGGCCCGGCAGGTTGGATCGCTTGGACAG
>JBFEXG010000016.1:0-19004 GCA_041546005.1 Paracoccaceae bacterium | reverse complement strand
TTCTAACCTAGAACGGTGAGGTCTCGGCCATCGAGGGGCGCGCGCTGAACGCTGTGTGCCAATCGTCGAGATCGCCGTGGACTTTGCGCCACTGGCGCTTGTCGTGGCGGAAATCGAGGTAGGAGAGGGCGCAGGCGACCGAGATCTGGCCCATATCGACGGGGCCGGAGAGGTGGCTCATCCAGCGTTTCTCGATCGTGTCGAGCGCTCGGGTGATCTTGGCCCACTGCGCCTCGTGCCAGTCGGGAAACTGAAGCGCTTCGGGGCGGAAGCGGGCCTCGTAGACGAGGCCGACAGCAGCGTCGAGGATCGCGTCAGCCGTGGCCTCGAGCGTCAGAACCTCCCACAGGCGGCCCTCGGGATAGAGGCCCGCACTCAGATGCTGATCGAGATAGCGGCAGATGACACGGCTATCGTAGATCGAGGGGCCCTCGGGGCGGATCAGGACGGGGATCTTGCCCAAGGGGTTGGCGGTCAGGACTTCTGCGGCCGAGGCCATAGGCGTGGTCGAGACGGTCACATCTTGCACCTGATCGGTCGCACCGGCCTCGCGGACCAGAACCCGCACCTTGCGGACATAGGGCGACGCGGGAGAGCCGAGTAGCTGATACATGGGGCACCTCTTGAAGAGCTAGGAAGATCGGCTGCGCCGATGCCTCCGGCGGGAGTATTTCTTGCCAAAAGAAGTTAGGCGGTCAGCTGCTCGCCCGCCATTCCCAAAATCGTCGCGGTGAGGATTTGGCCCTCGGGCTGATCGGAGGAGAAGGCGACTTCGGTGAATTGTTCGGTTCGGCCCATGCGCGGGTTTTCGATGAGGATGCGGTGCGACTGGCCGACCTGCGCGGTCAGATGGCGCTGAAGAGCGGCGTCGCCGGCGGCGCGGAGGCGGGCGGCGCGTTCCTTGATGGCGGGGCCCTTCACCTGCGGCATTCGGGCGGCGGGGGTGCCTGGGCGGGGCGAGAAGGGGAAGACGTGCAGGAAGGTCAGGGCGCAGTCTTCGACGAGCTTGAGCGAGTTTTCGAAATGCGCCTCGGTCTCGGTCGGGAAGCCCGCGATGATATCGGCGCCGAAGGTCATCTCGGGGCGTAGGCGGCGGGCCTCTTCGGCAAAGCGGATGGCATCGTCGCGCAGATGGCGGCGCTTCATGCGCTTGAGGATCAGATCGTCGCCGTGCTGGAGGCTGAGGTGCAGGTGCGGCATGAGGTGCGGCTCGGTGGCGATGGCCAGCATCAGGTTCTCGTCAGCCTCGATCGAGTCGATCGAGCTGATCCTGAGCCGCGGCAGGTCGGGCACGAGGCGCAGGATGCGCATGACGAGATCGCCGAGGCGCGGCGCACCGGGTAGGTCGGAGCCCCAAGATGTCAGGTCGACGCCGGTGAGGACGACTTCGTTGAAGCCTTTGTCGACGAGGCGCTTGATCTGATCGACGACGACACCCGCCGGAACCGAGCGGGAATTGCCGCGGCCGTAGGGGATGATGCAGAAGGTGCAGCGGTGATCACAGCCATTCTGTACCTGAACATAAGCGCGGTGGCGGCCAAAGCCGTCGATCAGGTGGCCGGCGGTTTCAGTGACCGACATGATATCGTCGACCATGATCGGCTCGGTCTTGCCAATGAGGTCGGGCGTCATGGCGGCCCATGTTTCGGGCTTCATCTTTTCGCTGTTGCCGATCACGCGCGTGACCTCGGGCATGGCGGCGAAGGTCTCGGGCTCGACCTGCGCGGCGCAGCCGGTGACGATCAGGGCGGCCTCGGGGTTCTGGCGGCGAAGCTTGCGAATCTCTTGCTTGGCCTTGCGAACGGCCTCGGAGGTCACGGCGCAGGTGTTGACGATCACCGCATTGTCGAGGCCCGCCGCCGCGGCAAGCTCTTTCATCGCCTCGGTCTCATAGGCGTTCAGCCGGCAGCCGAGCGTGGAGAAGATCGGGGCGGACATGGGATCAGCCGCGCCAGACGCCGTCGAAGACGTGGGCTGTTGGGCCTGTCATCCAGACACCATCGTCGCGCCAGTCGATGGCGATCTCGCCGCCATCGAGCAGGATGGTGACCTTGCGCCCGGTCAGGCCGCGCCGGTGGGCGGCAACGGCGGTGGCGCAGGAGGAGGAGCCGGAGGCGAGGGTGATTCCAACGCCCCGTTCCCAGACGCGCATCCTGAGGCGATCTGGGCCGATGACGCTGGCAAACTGGACGTTGGTGCGCTGGGGATAGAGCAGATGGTGCTCGATCTCGGCACCGCGAGCGGCCAGATCGACGGCTTCGGCATCTTCGACGAAAAAAGTGCAATGCGGGTTGCCCATGCCGGTGGCCGCCGGATCGCCCTCGATCGGCAGGTGCAGCGTGTCCATTTCGCGGGCCAGCGGGATCTCGTCCCACTTGAGCTGCGGCTGGCCCATGTTGACCGCTGTCAGGCCGTTGCCCGCGTCTTCGGCGAAAAGCGTGCCGCGGTCGGTGGTGATGGTCAGCGAGGGTTTGCCGGTGCGCAGCATCTCCCACCGCGCGATGCAGCGGGTGGCGTTGCCGCAGGCGGCGGATTGGCTTCCGTCGCTGTTCCAGAAGGTGAGGTGCAGGTCGGAATTGCGCCCGTCTGTGATCGTCGCCAGCTGGTCAAAGCCCACACCGCGATGCCGATCCGCGATGGCCATAGCGATGCCCGCATCGACGATTGGGCCTGTCACCCTCTCGTCGACCACGACAAAGTCGTTGCCCAGGCCGTGCATCTTCATGAACGGCAGGCCCATGTTCTGGCGTGCGTGCATGGGCCGCCTATAGCGCGGCCTCTGAAATTATTCCAGAGATGACAGCATTTGTGGGGTTGACCCCACCCAGCGACCTTTCTAGATAGCCCGCCAGTGGGCCGTTAGCTCAGTTGGTAGAGCAACTGACTTTTAATCAGTGGGTCGCAGGTTCGAATCCTGCACGGCTCACCACTGAACCTCCAGAAATTCGGGTCAAATTCGGTGCGGTGCTTGCCGTCAGGCAAGTGTTCCGTCTGTCCAGCTAATCTTGCCGTTGCAGATGGTCACGGCGGCGGTCAGGGTTTCGATGTTTTCGGGCTCGGTCGCTTCGATGTCGCCCGAGAGAATCGCGATGTCGGCCATGTAGCCGGGGGCGAGCTGGCCTTTCTTGTCCTCTCCAAACTCGACCCAGGCGTTGTCGCGGGTATAGGCGGCGAGGGTTTCCATCAGCGATAGGCGCGGGTCGGGGCTGTTGGTCCAGATCGGGCCCGCCGAGACGGCCGTGCGGATCACGCGCATCACGTCGATGGGAATCACCGGCCAATCGGTTGAGAACACCAAATGCGCGCCGGTCTCTTTCATCCCGCGCCATTGGAAATGATGGGGAAGCTGGTCGGGGTAGAGAATGTCGCCCACCGGGGCCAGCCCGAAATGGCCGCCGTTCGGGGCGTGAGGGGGCTGCATGGATGCGATGACGCCAAGCTCGGCGAATCGCGGCAGGTCTGTGGGCGAGATCACCTCGATATGTTCGATCCGGTGGCGACTGTCGCGCCTGCCATTAGCCTTTTGGGCGGCCTCAAAGCCATCGAGGACACGGCGCACGGCACCGTCGCCTACGGCATGGACCGAAATCTGCAGGCCCAGCTTGTCGGCGTGGATGCAGGCGCGGTTGAAGTGCTCGGCTGCGAAGATCTCCTCGCCGTGGCTCTCCGGCTTGCCGGGATAGGGGCGCAGCATGAAGGCAGTATAGCTTTCGAGCACGCCATCCATGAACATCTTGACCCGGTTCGACCAGACCATCTCGGAATTGAATCGCCGCCGCATTTCAAGCGCCTCGTCGATCCGTTCGATGGGGTCGGAGTTTGTTAGCAGCATCGGCACTTCGATGCGCAGGGGCAGGAGGCCTTCCTCATCAAGCTCCTGCAACAGCTCGAGCTGATAGAAATTGCCATCCATGTTATGGAGCGTGGTGATCCCCTGCCGGGCGCAATGATGGAGGCCCTTCAGGAGCACTTCCTTGTCATGCGCGCGCTGGGCGGGTGTGGCAGCGGGCGACGGATCGCGGCCAGTATCGAGGCCAAGCTGATCGCGGCCGCCGAGCGCGGAAAGGCGCATCACCGGCGCGATCGCGGCAAACTCTTTGAGCATGCCGGTTGCCGTACCGTCCGGGGCCAAGACGATCTCGTTGCCTTCGGGCAGTTTGGCGCCATGCAGGATGCCGGCCTTTTCAAGGGCGATCGTGTTGGCCCAGCCGGTGTGAAGATCCTGCGCAACAAGAAGGAGAGGGCGGTCGGGCAGGATGGCGTCGAGCTTCTGCCGCGTGGTTTCCTCGCCGGGGCCGAGTATGTCGTAGAGCGCCGCATTGCCAACGATCATCCCATCGCCGGGATTGGCGGCGGCATAGTCGGCGATGGCCTTCGCCAGCCTACCGCGCCCCTTCAGGCCGCGCAGGTTGAGGTTTGAGAGCTCCGCTGAGCCCAAAAAGATGTGCACGTGGCTGTCGATGAAACCGGGCAGGACCGTCTGGCCGCAGGCATCAATAATCTTGGTGCTAGACCCAGCCAGAGGGCGAATCTCGGCATCCGTGCCAAGGGCGGTGATCTTGCCGTCCTTCACGGCAAGCGCGCTAATGCTGGGCTGGGCGAAGGTGATGCAGCGCCCGTTGAGGATAACGATATCTGGGTGGGTCATTGGCTGCGCCTGAGTGTATCGCCGTATTCGAGCGTTGGGGTCAGTTCGATGGTCTGGCCTTCGGTCGTGCCCGCGCCCATATGACGGTCGACCAGAATCTGCGCAGCGCGCTCGCCAATCTCGCGGCGGCAAGCGTCCATCGTGGCAAGGCGGCGCGGCAAGCCTTCGAGAAGTTCGACGCCGTTAAAGCCGGCGAGGCCAATTTTGCCGGGGATGTCGACACCCTTCTCGATCAAATAGAGGAGCCCACCGGCGCCGATCATGTCGTTCGAGTAATAGAGGAAATCGAGGTCGGGTGTGCGTTTGAGCATCGCCTCGGTCATCTCGCGCCCTTTGGCGAGCGCCGATCCGCCGGAATAGAATTCCTGATCAGCGATCTCGATACCGGCCTTGGCAAGCGTACGGGTGAAGCCTTCAAACCTTTTACGGGCGCGGTGATCGAGCGGCATCTTGGTGCCGAGGAATCCTATCCGCCGATAGCCCGCGTCGATAATAGCCTCGGCCATCTTGCGGCCAGCCCGACGGTGGCTGATGCCGACACAGGAATCGACCGGCTCACCATCCACATCCATGATCTCGACCACCGGGCATCCCGCCTGACGCAACATCGCGCGCGAAGCTTCGGTGTGTTCGATGCCCGCGATAATAACGCCCGAGGGCCGCCAAGAGAGCATCTCGAAGAGGACCTTCTCTTCCTTTTCGGGAAGATAGTCGGTCACGCCGACGACCGGTTGAAGGCTCGTTCCCGCAAGCACATCGGAAATGCCGGATAGGACTTCGGGGAAGACCATGTTGCCAAGCGAGGGGATGATCACGGCCACAAGGTTGACCCGCTGAGAGGCCAAGGCGCCGGCGATTTTATTGGGAACATAGCCGAGCCGCTTGGCCGCTTCCTGAACCCGTTGTCGCGTCGCCTCGCTCACATCGCCCTTGTTCCGCAGAACGCGGCTCACGGTCATCTCACTGACACCAGAGGCTTCCGAAACGTCGCGAAGGGTCAGCGGGCGCTTGGTTCGGTTGGTCACGATGGCATTCCTGAAAAGTCTCTTGTGATCTTGTTAGACCTAACAGCGGCACTTGTCCAAGCCTATGGATATTGACCCCGGCTTCCCCACATTGCATGGAGAAGGCGGCTGGCCCCGTGGCTCAATTGGATAGAGCAGTCCCCTCCTAAGGGACAGGTTACAGGTTCGAATCCTGTCGGGGTCACCAGCCGACTTCAGACCATCCGGATGATGTCTTTGTCGACCGCGAGCATATAGCCGCGGCGGGCGATATTCTTGACGAGGAGTTCGCTGACCATCTGGTTGCCAAGCATGTCGCGCAGGCGTTTGATTCGCGTTGCCCCAGCGGCTTCGTCGCAATCTGCGGCGTTGCGGCCCGAGATCACGGCCTCGATTTCGGCGCCGGAAAGCACTTCGTCGTCCATCCGCGCTTCGGCCAGAACGCTGAGCGTCTCGATGGCGGCGGCGGTGAGTTTGAACTCGAAGTTGTTGAGGTAGACTGTGTTCTGATCGCGGCTGATCAGGAGCGAATTCACCTCGATCCCCTTGCGCTCGATATGGCCCATGCGCCGGTTCATAGCGATGAGCATAACAAGGAAGGCGACGGCAGCGATCAGCATCGCGGTCGCGAAGATCAGAAGCACGAAGATCACGAAGCGATAGCTGTCGAGTGTTTCGGAAAAGGCCGTGCCGGATTGGGCGAGGATTTCGAGTAGCTTGATCTCGGCCTGAGCGGTCAGGTCAGTGTTCTCGACAAAGAGCTGTTCGACACGCGCATTGAAGGCGTTGGCGTCGGGCAGATTGGCAAAAAGAACGATCGCGGCAATCAGCAGAATGAGAACGATCGCCGAGATGCCCGCGACGACGATCTTGTTTCCGGCCTGACGCGTTTCAGTAGCGGAGGTAGAATTCACCGGCACTCTCAATCCTTTCGGCCAATCCCTGCTCGTCAAAGAGTTCTAGCACAATCAGCAGCGTCCAGCCGTTATCGGCCAGTCGTACTGCCAATTGGGCATAGGCATCCTCTATTGTGCAAGCCTCAAAGATTTCGGCCACGCCATAGTGAAGGCGCAAAGGATTGTCCTGCTTTGCCTTGTAGTCGACATAGCAGGCCGCCTCGGCCGCAGATGCGGCAAGGAACAGGGCGAAGGCGGCTGAAAGAATCCGGTTCATCATGGCCCAGACCTGAGCAGAGCCTCGCGCGTTATTCAATAACCGCCACGGTTATCGGCTTTGGCTAGACGATAGCGGCGGCCTGTTATTGCCCGATTCTGCGGACTCAACCGAAATTCTGGCATAGCGGGCAAGTCGCCTGTTGGTTTCGAGCAGATGCGCCCCACCCCCTAAAATCGGGGCGCCACCTGACGGGAGGGGTTCGCCCCTCCCGCTTTTTTCTTGAAGATTGCTGTTGGCTCTGGTCACTGGGGCCATGGCCAAGACCTTTCCCGACATGAGCTTTGAAGACGCTGCCCGTGCGCGGGGGCTTGGATTGATTGCCGGGGTTGACGAGGTGGGCCGCGGGCCGCTGGCCGGGCCGGTTACGGCCGCGGCGGTGATCCTTGATCCTGCACGGGTTCCCGAGGGGCTCGCCGACAGCAAGCAACTGACCGAAAAGCGCCGCAACGCGCTTTATGACGAGATCTTTGCTGTAGCGACCGTATCCATCGCCCATGCCTCCGTCGAAGAGATCGACCAGATCAACATCCTGCGTGCCTCGCATCTGGCGATGGAGCGCGCGGTGGCGGGGCTCGCGTGCCAGCCCGATCACCTTCTGATCGACGGCAACATGATCCCCCGTGGTCTCACCGTTTCGGCCGAGGCGATTGTCAAAGGTGATGCCCGGTCATTGTCGATCGCAGCGGCCTCAATCGTGGCAAAAGTGTGCCGCGATCGGCTGATGGTGGATTTGGCGCAACAGCATCCGGGCTATGGCTGGGAGAAGAACGCCGGATATCCCTCTCCGGCCCATAAAGAGGCGCTCCGAAATCTAGGGGTGACCCCACATCATAGACGTTCGTTCAAGCCCGTGCACAATATCTTGTATCAAGAATAATTCGTAACCCATTGATTCAAAAAAACTTTTGACAGCGAATCGCCTCTGACTCACATTGGGGTCAATCAGCGAGCGGGCAAACCCGCCGTTAAAGAGGCAGAACATGACGACCAAAACCAAGATCAAGAGCGCGGCGGCGCTCCCTCTGAATTCGATTCTCGATGGCGATTGCATCGAGGTAATGAACAGTCTTCCGGCCGAGTCCGTCGATCTCATCTTCGCGGACCCGCCCTATAACCTTCAGCTTCGTGGCGATTTGCACCGGCCTGATAATTCCAAGGTCGATGCCGTCGATGATCACTGGGATCAGTTCGACAGCTTCAAGGTCTATGACAAATTCACCCACGAATGGCTTGCCGCCGCTCGGCGCCTTCTCAAGCCCAACGGCGCGATCTGGGTGATCGGCAGTTACCACAACGTCTTCCGCATGGGCGCCGAGCTTCAGAACCAAGGGTTCTGGATCCTCAACGACGTGGTTTGGCGCAAATCCAACCCGATGCCCAACTTTCGCGGCAAGCGCCTGACCAATGCGCATGAGACGCTGATCTGGGCCTCCAAGCAGGAAGCCAGCAAATATACGTTCAACTATGAAGCGCTGAAATCGATGAACGACGGCGTTCAGATGCGGTCGGACTGGGTGATCCCGCTCTGCACCGGCCACGAGCGCCTGAAGGACGATGCTGGCGACAAGGCGCACCCAACGCAAAAGCCCGAGGCGCTTTTGCACCGCGTGCTCGTCGCCACGACCAACCCAGGCGATGTGGTCCTCGATCCCTTCTTCGGGACCGGTACGACCGGCGCGGTTGCCAAGATGCTCGGCCGTGATTTCATCGGCATCGAGCGCGAGGCCGCCTATCGCAAGGTGGCCGAGAAGCGCATCGCCAATATCCGCAAGTTCGACAAAGAGGCGCTCGAGGTCTCGACCTCGAAGCGCGCCGAGCCGCGCGTCGCCTTTGGCGTGCTGGTCGAGCGCGGGATGCTGCGCCCGGGCGAAGAGCTTTGGTCGATCAATGGTCGCCACAAGGCCAAGGTCCGCGCCGATGGCACGCTGATCGGCTCTGACATTAAGGGTTCGATTCATCAGGTCGGTGCCTTCCTCGAAGGCGCGCCCAGTTGCAATGGCTGGACCTACTGGCACTTCAAGCGCGAGGGCCAGAAGGTTCCGATCGACCTTCTTCGCCAGCAAATCCGCGCGGAGATGCAGGAACACTAATTCAAAGTTACCGCCGGTGCCTGTGGCCAAATCCACGGCACAAACTACCCCGCCCTTGTGGCGGGGTTTTTTTGTTGATTAGCGCGGCAGTGGATTGGTGCCGGTTTTGTACGGCACCCAGTCCGTGATCTCGGGGTAATACATGGCCCGCCATTTTCGCACGCGCGGGTTCATCTTTCGCCGCCAAATCGGCGGAATCAAAGCCAGGGCCGCGATAAACGGATAGCCGCTTGGAAGTTGCGGCGCGTCTTGCGGGCCATAGGTCTGCAAGAGCGGAAAACGCCGGTCGGGTTTATAATGGTGGTCCGAGTGACGCTGGAGGTTGATGAGGAGCCAGTTCGAGACCTTGTAGTCCGAGTTCCAGCTGTGCCGCGGCTTGACGTGCTCATATTTGCCGCCGCCCAAATGCTTGCGCGTTAGGCCATAGTGTTCGACGTAGTTGATCAGCTCGAGATAAAAGACCGCGACAAAGGCCTGAGTGACAAAGAGCCAAAGGCCGAGCCATCCCCCGATGAGTGCCGCGAGACCTAGAAATCCGCTCTGAAACGCCAAGTAGCGCCAGAACGGGTTGCGGGCGCTCCACCATGGAAGGCCTGCGCGCAAAAGCATCGCTTGCTCGGCGCGGAAGGCAGAGATCAGAGAGCCAGGCAAGACCCGCAGGAAGAAGCGATAGAAGCTCTCGTTATAGCGGGCGGTCACCGCATCGCGCGGGGTGCCGACATAACGGTGATGGACCAAGAGATGCTCTGTTCGAAAATGGCCGTAAAGCACCATGCACATCAGAAGATCGCCCATCAGCCGTTCGATCTTGGGCTTTTGGTGCATCAACTCGTGCGCATAGACGATCCCGATGGCTCCGGCGACAAAGCCAACGCCGACGAAGATGCCCCATTTTTCGAACGTGCTCAGATCGCCGGATGGAGCAACGGCAGCAAGGGCGCCGAATATCATCGCGAATTGCAGTGGCGCCCAGACAAGCGTGATGAGGCGATACCAGAAAAGGTCTGCCTCGGCTGTTTCGGGATCGAGGCTGTCTTGCGTCGCGCCAGCCACAGCATCGATTAGGATGAACAGCGCCATCGCCCCGGCGGGCAAGCTCAGGATCACCCAACCGCCGGTTTGACAGACCCACCAGACAAGTGGAGGGAACAGGAGCGAAATCCAGAAGGGAAGGGCCTTGGCGAAGGATGCTGTCGAATTGGCTGGCATGGTCGGCCTCCGATTTGCCCGGAATCTATCGACTTGTCTTGGTGTGCTCAATCGGCGGGAACGACGGCGACGCGAGGTCAAAGACCTTTCGCATGACGGTTGGTAGGGCTGACGGGCGGAAATCCCGTGCGGGAAGGAACCAGCCCGCAGCAGGTGTGACCGAGGCCGGCAGGTCAGCGGTCAGAATTTGAAGCCGCAGGTGAAAATGGGTGAAGGTATGCCGCGCTTCGGCCCCAAGGGCGCGCCAATCTGCTGTGGCGGGCGGGGCATGATCCGGGGCCTCGCCCCAGTCTGATCCCGGCCAGCCCAGCATCCCGCCGAGGAGCCCGCGCTCTGGGCGCGTCTCCAAAAGCCAGGCACCGTCAGCGCGGCGCGCCACATAGACATAGCCGAACCGGACCGGTTTGGCCTTCTTAGGCTCTTTCTTAGGCAATTCTGCCGCTGAGCCACGGCCGCGGGCGAGGCATGGTGCGCGCCACGGGCAAATGCCGCACGTCGGGCTGCGCGGGGTGCAGATCGTCGCGCCAAGGTCCATGACCGCCTGTGCGTAGTCGCCTGCCCGCTCGGGCGGAGTGAGGTTCGCGGCGTGGGCGGTGAGGATCGGCTTGGCCGTGGGCAGCGCGGTATGCTCGTCAAAGAGCCGCGCCATCACCCGTTCGACATTGCCGTCAACGACGGTCTCGCGTTTGCCAAAGGCAATCGCAGCGATGGCCGCTGCGGTATAAGGGCCGATGCCGGGAAGCTGGCGCAGGCCTTCTGCCGTGGAGGGAAATTCCCCCGCGTGATCGGTCGCGACGACGCGCGCGCATTTAAGAAGATTTCGGGCGCGTGCGTAGTAGCCAAGCCCCGCCCATTCGGCCATCACAGCCGAATCCTCGGCGCGGGCGAGGTCATTCACCGTTGGCCAGATGTGGGTAAACCGCTCGAAGTAGGATCTTACGGCGGCCACAGTTGTTTGCTGAAGCATCACCTCCGACAGCCAGACCCGATAAGGATCAGCCTTGACCCCCTTGCGCGACAGTTCCGGCGGAACGCGCCAAGGCAGGTCACGCGCATTGCGATCATACCAATCGAGCAGAATTTGGCTCATCTCGGCGTCACGCAATGTTTATGGCTCCATATCGCGGTTTCTCTGGCGCGTGGCGCCGGCTCCTCTAGAATAGCTTCTGACAATGAAAGAGCCACGCCATAACGGAACAACGCGCGGATTCTCCCGCGCCTCGAGCCTGATGCAGACCCGCATCCGCGAGGCATCGGAATCGCGCGGCTTTGCGGTGAGCCGGCTTCTGACGCATTGGTCCGAGGTTGTGGGCGAAACAGTCGCGGCTGTAACGCGACCGGTTGAGGTCAGCTATGGCAAGGGCGGCATGGGCGCGACCCTAACGATCCTGACCACCGGCCCCCACGCGCCGATGATTGAAATGCAGAAAGAGCAGATCTGCGATCGGGTGAATGCCTGCTATGGCTATCGCGCTATTGCGCGGCTGAGGATCACGCAGACAGCACCCACAGGGTTTGCCGAGGGGCAGGCTGTCTTTGCCTCCGCCCCAAAACCTGAAGCTCCGGCGCCCGATCCGGTGATCGAGGCAAGTTCGGCCAGCCTCTCGAAAGATGTTACAAACGACGAATTGCGACTTGCGCTTCAGGCGCTGGGCGCCAAAGTTCTCATGAAATCACGAAACGGAAAGAACCAGCGATGATGAACAGACGCAGCCTTTTTCTCGCCACCGCCATGACCATTGGAATGGCGGTGGGTGGCCTTCCGGCCATCGCTCAGGAAGCAGCAGCGACCGAGGACGCGACCGGCGTTTTCGAAATGGTCCTTGGCAATCCCGAAGCTAAGGTCGAGGTGATCGAATACGCTTCGTTCACCTGCCCGCACTGCGCCGCCTTCGCCGAGAATCAGTTCGTTTCGATCAAGGAAAACTACATCGACACGAACCTCATCAAGTTCGTCTATCGCGACGTCTATTTTGATCGCTTCGGCCTTTGGGCCGCGATGATCGCGCGTTGCGGCAACAACACCGAGCGGTTCTTTGGGCTGACCGAGATGCTCTATGAACAGCAGCGCGATTGGTTGGAGGGCGGCGATCCGGCAACGATCGCTTCAAACCTTAAGACGATGGGCAAGGTCGCGGGTCTCGACGATGCGGCGATCGAAGCCTGTACGACCGACGCCGCCTATGCGCAGGGGCTGGTTGATTGGTACACCGAAAACGCTGAGCGTGATGGTATCACTTCGACCCCATCGTTCATGATCAACGGTGTCAAATACACCAACATGGCCTATGAGGACTTCGCAGCGATTCTTGATGCGGAGCTTGCTAAGTAAATGACCCCTCTTGCCGGGCTTAAAGTCGTCGAACTGGCGCGAATTCTGGCTGGCCCTTGGGCGGGCCAGATTTTGGCCGACCTCGGCGCCGAAGTGATCAAGGTCGAAAGCCCTGAAGGCGACGACACTCGCAAATGGGGCCCGCCCTTCATCGAGAACGAGGGTGAAAAAACCGCCGCCTATTTCCATTGCTGCAACCGCGGCAAGAAATCGGTGACGGTCGATTTCCGGACTGAAGAGGGCCTTGCCGCCGTGCATCGCCTTTTGGCTGACGCCGATATCGTGATCGAGAATTTCAAGGTCGGCGGGCTGGCCCGTTTCGGCCTCGATTTCGAGAGCCTTCACGCCCGCTATCCGCGCCTGATCTATTGCTCGATCACCGGCTTTGGTCAGACGGGCCCCTATGCGGCCCGCGCGGGATACGACTATATCGTGCAGGGGATGTCGGGCCTTATGTCGGTCACGGGAGAGCCCTCGACCCAGCCACAGAAGGTCGGCGTTGCTGTCACCGATATCTATACCGGCATCTACGCCTCGACCGGCATCCTCGCCGCGCTGCACCAGCGCGAAAAGACCGGCAAGGGCCAGCTGGTCGATATGGCGCTATTCGACGTGGCGCTGGCAACCATGGCCAATCAGGCGATGAACTTTCTCGCCTCGGGCAAGGCACCAAGCCGGATGGGCAACGCGCACCCCAATATCGTGCCCTATCAGGTGTTTGATTGCTCGGATGGCTACATCATCATCGCCTCGGGCAACGACAGCCAGTATCGCAAGCTTTGCGCCGTACTTGGCCAACCCGAGCTTGGCGCCGATCCCAAATATGCAACCAACGCTGATCGCCTTGCCCACCGCGACGAGATTGTCGGCAAGCTCATGGCGTTGACTGTAGGTTGGACCAAGGCCGACCTTCTGGCCGCCTGCGAACGCGAGGGGATTCCTGCCGGGCCGATCAACGATTTGGGCGAGGCTTTTGCCGATCCACAGATTGTCGCTCGTGGCATGAAGGTAGAATTGAACGGTATTCCGTCTGTTCGCACACCAATCGTGTTTTCGGATGCTGAATTGGCGCTCGACCGCCCCTCGCCCCGTCTTGGACAGGATCAGGAGATTATCGGGGGCTGAGCCCGATCTTCGCAAGCGCCGCATCCAGCGGCGCCCAATTCTCCAGATCGAGCCTGACTGGCACCGTCAAGACCTTGGAGCGAAAGCTGTCGGGCAGGCGCACGGCGTCTTTCTCGGTGGTCACAAGTTGTGCCCCGCGCGTGGTGGCCTCGATCTCAAGCCGTTTCATTAAGGCCTCTGTGAGGGGCTGATGGTCTTCAAGCGCCTCCCCTCGGATCACCTCGGCACCCATGGTGCGCAGGGTGGCAAAGAATTTCTCGGGGTTGCCGATTCCGGCGAAAGCCAGAACACGCATCCCCTGCCACGGCATGCCGGTTGGTAAAGGCACCAATTGGCCGCGCAGGTGCGGGCCATCGAAATCGAGAGTAGGCGCGAAAGCGGCCTGATCCTGATCACTGCCAATCGACAAGACAAGGTCGGCGCGTTTGAGGCCTGTTGCGGCAGGCTCCCGCAGCGGTCCGGCCGGTAGGACGCGCCCATTGCCAAAGCCCCGCCGCGCATCGACGACGACAAGCGAGAGGTCCTTGGTGACGGCGGGATTTTGAAAGCCATCGTCGAGAAGGATCACGTCCGCCCCCGCTTGAGCCGCCGCCTTGGCCCCTGCTGCCCTGTCGCGCGCGACCCACGTCGGCGCAAAGGCCGCCAGGAGCAGTGGCTCGTCTCCGGTTTCCTCGGCGGTATGGGTGCGCTCCTCAACCCGCACCGGCCCTACAAGCGTGCCACCATAGCCCCGTGTGACGACATGGGGGCTAAGGCCGTTGGCGGCCAGCCTTTGCGCCAGCGCGATAACGGTTGGGGTCTTGCCCGTGCCGCCCACATTGATGTTGCCGACACAGATCACCGGAACCGGCGCCTTCCACGGCGTGCTGGTTCGCAGCCGACGTGCCGTGGCCGCGCCGTAGATCCAGCCGAGCGGCGCCAAGAGCCGCGCCGCAATTGTTGGCTTGTCGGGCGCTGTGAACCAGAAACGCGGCGCTGCCATCCTAATATCCCGCCTTTTCAAGTGCTCCGCGGAGGGTTTCGGTCACCCGATTTGTCACCGCTGCGCTTTTCGAGGTCACATCCCATGCTGCCACGACGATTTCAGCAGACCGGTCAACCGCAAGCAACTCATCAAGAGCAGTCACGAGATCATCATCGCTTTGAATCTGCACGGAGGCGCCGGCGGACAGAAGCTGGGCAAAAGCGTCAGCATAATCGCCGGTTCTTGGGCCATGGATCAACGCGGAGCCAAGTGATGCGATCTCGAAGGGATGACGAGAGGGGCCAGTATCGAGTGTACCACAAAGGAAGGTTACTGGCGACAAGCGAGCCCACAGGCCCGGTTCGCCCGCGCCTTGCGCGACAAGAATCTGTGTCGCGTTGGTTGGGTCCTTCCCTTCGGTTTGCATGAGCGTATCAAAACCGGCCTCTCGCATTTTTTCACCCAGCTGGATTGGATCGGTTTCCGCATCTGGCACAAGAAGCAATACCAGCCGATGGGCGCGCCGGCTGACCCTCTTGTGCGCGGTGGCGATCATAGGTGCCTTTTCCAATGAGACATCAAGCGCGCACCAGACGGGCCGCGTGGCCAGAGCCGCCGAGAGCTTGGCTCTCGACACCTCGCTATAGGGTAGGATCGCAAGCGCTTCCTGAATAGGCCCAAGAACCTCGACCCGGTCTGCAGGATAGCCCGCGCGGACGGCGGCCGTCTTGGCGGTCTCGTCGGTGGCAAAGATGCGGTCGAGCTTTGAAACGAGTGGCCGGATCAGGCGCGGAATCCATCCGCCTCGGTGTGGCTTGATCCCGCTGGCCCGCGCGTCGATCAGGATACGCTCGATGCCAAGAGTGTCGGTCTCGACCAGTGCCTTGGGATCCAACCCGCCACGCGCCCACAAGAGGGCGTCTGGCATCCAGTGATCCAGAAAAGAGCGCAGCAAAAGCCGCCCGGGCTTTGGCAGGCTCAATAGGATTTCGTTGGCGGCGGCCTCAAGCCCTTCGGTCGAAGGAAAGGTAATCAGAAAGGTGGCCTCTTCATGTTCGGCTCGGAATTGGCCGGACACAGTTCGAGCCAAGGCAAGATCATCCGCCGAATTGCACCAAATCCAGATGACAGGCCCCGCAGGCCGTTCATCCCATTGGCCCGGGAGTGCTGGCTTTTCACTGAACGAGGTCAGGGCCAGATAGGCGGCAAGTCCGAATGATCCTGACATCGCCGCCCTCCCGGCTGACCTTTTCAGTCGCCGAGCTCTTCGGTTGTCGAAGCTTCTGATCCTTCGTCGCGCAGACGGTGGATATGGGCGATGAAATAGCGGGTATGCGCGTCGTCGACCGTGCGTTGGGCTTCGGCCTTCCAGGCTTTGTGGGCCGAGTCATAATCGGGAAACATCCCGACGACATGGATATTATTGATATCCTTGAATTTGGTCTTGGACGGATCGACCAGTTCGCCGCCGAAGACAAGATGAAGACGTTGGCTCATGATCAACTCCGTTTCTGAAAGGATGGCGCCAAACTACGCAAATGCCGGGAGGGGTCAAGCCGAGGTAGGGTGGGCTAGAAGATCGATCAGTTTGGATTGGACAGGTCCGCCTGCAACGAGCCCGTCAACCTGTGCGCCCGGAGTGTTGAATTGGAGCGGTTGCCCGGCGCGGTCGGTTGCCTGGCCCTTGGCTTCGGTGACGATCAGGCTCCCTGCGGCGATGTCCCATTCCCAGGCGGGGCGCAGGGTTAGCATTGCATCGTACCGGCCTTCGGCGACAAGACAGAGCCGATAGGCGAGCGACGAGCGGAACGAACGGCGCACGGGTGGCGGGGCGCCGGCTTTCCAGTTTTCGGGTGCAAAATTGGGGCGGGTGGCAAGAATGTCGGTCTCCCCGAGGGGGCGATCAGCGGCGACAAGGATCGGTTTCCCGTTCAGGCTCGCGCCGCCTCCGCGATGCGCGGCGAACATCAACTTTCGTGCCGGGAGATAGACAACGCCGGCGGTGATCCGCCCCGCTCGCGCCGTTGCGAGCGACAGCGCCCAGTCTTCCGACCCTTCGAGGAAGGCGCGGGTGCCGTCGATCGGATCGACGATGAACAGGCGCTCTGCATCAAGGCGCACCGGGTCATCATCCGTTTCTTCGGAAAGCCAGCCGTAGCCTTGACGTGCAGCCAATAGCTCGTGTCGAAGCATCCGATCGACCGCAAGGTCGGCTTCGGAAACGGGGCCCGCGCCACCCGGTTTATCCCAAACCTCGGGTGATGAACGGAAATGGCGCAGGGCGATGACGCCGGCCTCGCGGGCGGCTTCTTTCAGGAGGGCGAGATCACTCGCCGGCAAGGGTCAGCCCCTCGACCAGCAAGGAGGGAACCACCCGCGAAAGATGCGTGCGGCCATCATTTGCCGGCGTGATCCGCATGAGCATATCGCGCAGATTCCCAGCAACGGTGCATTCGTTGACCGGATAGGCGATCTCGCCGTTTTCAACCCAATAGCCCGAAGCGCCGCGAGAATAGTCGCCAGTGTTGGGGTTGATGGTCGAGCCGATCATCGAAGTGATCAAGAGGCCGGTTCCCATCTCGCGGATCAGTTCATCCCGGCTCTTGTTGCCTTGCGTCAGCGCGATATTGGTCGCAGCGGGCGAAGGGGGCGCGGTTGTGCCACGCGCGGCGTTGGCGGTGCTTTGAAGGCCGAGCTTGCGCGCGGTGGCCAGATCGAGCGTCCATGTCCTCAGGATGCCATCCTCGACAATGGCGCGGCGCGTGGTTGGAAGGCCCTCGGCGTCGAACAGCCGCGAGGCCGAGGTGCGGGGCCGGTGCGGATCTTCGATGATCGAAAGCCTCTTGGGCAGAATTTGTTCGCCCATCGCATTGCGAAGCCACGACGAGCCGCGCCCGATCATCGCGCCGTTGATCGCCTGAAGGATGTGGCCGATCAGCGAATTGGAAATCCGCTCATCGAAGAGGACGGGATAGGCGCCCGTCTTGGGCTTGCGAGGGCCGGAGCGGGCGACAGCGCGCTCGGCGGCCGAGGTTCCGATGTCCTCGGGCGTGCGGAGGTCAGCCTGAAAAATGCGGCTATCGAAATCATAGTCGCGCTCCATGCCGGTGCCGGTGCCGGTGATGGCAACGCAGGAAATGGAACGGTCGCTGCGCTCGTAGCCTGCGGAAAAACCATTGCTCGCGGCAAGCCACACAGACCGGCGGCCAAAGGCGGCGGAGGCCGATTGGACCTGGCTGACGCCCTTCACCCCAAGCGCCGCCGCCTCGGCGCGGGCGGCGTCGTCCTGTAACGCAGCGGGATCGGGATCAGTGGTCGGATCGCAAAGCTCGAGACGGGATACATCCCGGTCGCTTGCCAACGCCGAAGCATCGGCAAGGCCGGTGGTCGGATCTTCGGGCGCGAGCCGAGCCATGGCCACAGCCCGTTCAGCCATCTGGTCAATGGTCTCGGGCCGGACATCCGAGGACGAGACACAGGCCTGTCGCTTGCCGATGATCACCCGAAGGCCGATATCGGTGCCTTCCGACCGCTCGGCGTGCTCGAGTTTGCCAGAACGGACATCAATGCTCACCGATGTTCCTTCGACTGCAAGCGCATCGGCGGCTTCGGCCCCGGCCTTGCGGGCGGCGGCGAGCATCATCTCGGTCAGGTTGGCGAGCGATTGGGTCATGTGGGGTCCTTTCCTCGCGTCTGAGGTAGAGCCTGCGGGGAGCGCCCGCAAGCCCGCTAGCGGAGGCGCTGCCCGTTGAGGAAGATTTGGCCGGTCGGCGATATCTCAACCTCCGAGACGAGATGATCGTCGCCTATTACATCCGCAAACATCCCGAGCATCATGCGGAAGCCCATAAGTTGTTCCTCCGGCAGAAGGCCAACGGTGGCGAGCCGGTCGAACAAGGTATTCAGGCCGATGGCCTCAAGCCGCGCCCGGCCTTCCGGCCTTGGCATTCCGGGGAAGGTCTCGGTATCGGTATTGTCGAAGGTGAAGGCGCCCTCGCCGGTGAGTTCTGCCCCTGCAAAGGCCAGCATCAGCCCCGAGATATTGGCTGAATTGATCTCGAACGGGCTTTCGCCGTTTGCGACCCTTTCGTCGCCGTCCGGATCGTCGAGGTCAAAGCGCAGACGTCCGGTGCCGTCGATGGTGTATTGCAGCGTCAGCGGCTCATGTGGCACGGCACCGAATGGATCGAGCATCCCCCAGATCTGCTCATCAAGGGCAAGGTCGCTGACATTCAGCGTCATGCCCATGGGCATTGCAGCATCGGTCGAGACGACCGGAAAGGTGAAAGACTGACCAAGCGCGCGCGCGGTCAGCGATATCGGGAAGGGCATCGCATCGCCCGAAAGGCTGATGGCCACGTCCGAGCTTTCCGATCCCATCGAGATTGTGTCGGCCGCAACGGCCATATCGAACCTGTTGCTCGCAGCGCCCAAAACGATGGTGGTTGCGCCGCCG
>JBFEXG010000221.1:0-4189 GCA_041546005.1 Paracoccaceae bacterium | reverse complement strand
GCCGCTATGGCGAGGTTCTCAAGCTGACCGATATTCATTTTGGCACGTTCGATTTTGAGACACAAAGCTTTACTGTCGACGAGAATTCCCGCAATGCGGTTTTGGTCACTACCAATCAGCTTGCCGAGCGCTCGAACCCTGTTTCCAGCTTCCTTCTGCAATTCATTGGCTTCGCGCAGTGGGATGTGTCGGTCGACTCAGTCTTCGTGACATACCGTCCGACCTGCCTGCGCGAAGGGTTTGTGGCGGATGGTATCGTTGATATTCAGTCGAACAACGAATTCTGGAGCGGTTTCTGCATCCATTCGAACGATCACGTGGAGCTCAATAGCAACAACACCTTCGAAGCAGGAACAATCGTTTCTATGCCCGAGGAGGAGGATCTAGTCCTTCCAAATTCAGGGTTTGCAACAAACGAAGGCCTTCAGGCCGCGTTGCGCGAGGGCTCTTTTGAGATGCGGCTCGTGCACAAGCTGCCGACAATCATCAGCAAACTCGCCGCAGCCGATGAAAAATATATCCCGGCAGGCATCAATCGGTTCGAGATTCGCCGTCTGAATGAAAACAAGATCGCGGCAGGTCGGCTCGAGCCTGGATATATCTATATTGCCAGTTGCTCGGCTGGCACCCTGACCATTGACGCGACGACCGTCAAAAATATTGTCCTGCTAACCAATTGCGCGGTGACCTTTTCCAAAGGGACGATTCTGGAAGACTCGATCTTCGCTACGACCAATACGGGGGATCGTTCCTTCTATGCGCCCTCTGATCTGCAAGTCGGTAAAGACGATAGCTGCTCTGACGGTGGCGGAACAAAGCTCATCTCTCTGGGCGGGATGCAGTTTGCGGCGAATCTCGCAGTGTTCGGCAGCCAGCTTGTTGCAACGAAGAACATTGAATTTGCCGCGCGCGCAGAAGGCATCGAAGGCGCTTCGATGATTGCTGGCGGATTGATCTCAGGCACATCGAATATGTCGATGGGCTTCTGCGGCAAAAGCGTCGAGGGCTATGAGGCCGAATATTTCCGCCTCGCGTACTAGAGCGGCTAGCGGTTCTGCCTCAAAGTCGCTGGCAGAAGGTTTTTGTCGAAAAGCGGCGTCTTTTGGCGCATTTGACGCGCTAGGGTCTGCCCGAAGGCGGCTAAAGCCTGCCACGGGAGGAACGACTCGATGCGCTATTCAGGCTTTAAGGTTTTCACGGAAGGCCTGACAGGCAACAAGGGCTGGAAGCCGGTCTGGCGCGATCCCGAGCCGAAAGGCGAATATGATATCATCCTGATTGGCGGTGGCGGGCACGGTCTTTCTACGGCCTACTATCTCGCCAAGAATCACGGGCTGACCAACATCGCCGTTCTCGAGAAGGGCTATATCGGTGGCGGCAACGTCGGGCGGAATACCACAATCGTGCGCGCCAATTATTTCCTGCCGGGAAACTCGGAATTTTACAGCCATTCGCTCAAGCTGTGGGAAAATCTTGAATCCGAGCTGAACTACAACGTGATGCATTCGCAGCGCGGTCTGATTAACCTCTTCCATTCCGACGGCCAGCGCGATGCCTTTGCCCGCCGCGGCAATGCGATGATCAATCAGGGCGATGACGCGATCCTTCTGGATCGGGACGGTGTGCGCCAGCATTTGCCCTATCTCGATTTCGACAACATCCGCTTCCCCGTCTACGGCGGCCTCTTCCATCCGCGCGGCGGCACTGCGCGGCATGATGCGGTGGCTTGGGGTTATGCCCGCGGGGCGGATATGCGCGGGGTCGATCTGATCCAGAACTGTGAAGTGACGGGCATCGAAATTGAAGGCGGGCAGGTGCGCGGTGTGCGCACCTCGCGCGGGATGATCCGCGCCAAGAAGGTTGCCATGGTGGCGGCTGGCCGGTCGGGGCAGGTGGCGGCGATGGCGGGGATGCGCCTGCCGATCGAGAGCCACATCCTGCAGGCTTTTGTGACCGAAGGCCTCAAGCCGGTGATCCACCATGTCGTGAGCTTCGGCATGGGGCACTTCTACATCAGCCAGTCCAACAAGGGCGGCCTCGTTTTCGGGGGCGATCTCGATTTCTATTCTTCCTATGCCCAGCGCGGCAATCTGCCGATGAAAGAGCACGTCATGGAAGCGGCGATGACGCTGATGCCGATGATCGGCAAGGCGCGTGTCCTACGGTCGTGGGGCGGGATCATGGATATGTCGCCGGATGGATCTCCCATCATCGACAAGACCCATATCGACGGGCTCTTCGTCAATTGTGGCTGGAATTACGGGGGCTTCAAGGCGGTGCCGGCCTCGGGCTGGGCCTATGCGCACCTCATTGCTACGGGCGAGCCGCATGAGACCGCCAAGCGCTATCGGCTCGACCGCTTCCGCACCGGGCGCGGGATCATGGACGAAGAGGGCACCGGCTCTCAACACAACCTGCACTAAGGGGCCAGAGATGTCGGATATGAGTATTTTTGGCCAAAAGAAGCGAGGAGCGCGGCGATGAGGTTGATCTGTCCGCATTGCGGCGAGCGGGATCGGCGCGAGTTTACCTATCAGGGGGCGGCCGAGATCCTGGAGCGGCCTGCACTTGAGGTTGGGAATGATGAGTGGGCCGACTATCTGCACCTGCGCGAGAACCCGGCGGGGGAGACCAAGGATATGTGGTATCACGATCCTTGCGGGGCTTGGATCGTGATGCACCGCGATTCGGTCAGCCATGCTGTGCATGGTGGCGAGCTTGCCTCGGAGGTCCGCAAATGAGGATCGCGGGCAAGGGGCTGATTGATACGTCGAAGGCGGTTTCGTTTTCGTTCGACGGGCGGAGAATTGAGGGCGCAGAAGGCGATACGGTCGCCTCGGCGCTACTGGCCAACGACATCCGCCTTGTGGCGCGGTCGTTCAAATATCACCGCCCGCGCGGCATCCTGACGGCGGGCAGTGAGGAGCCGAACGCGCTGGTGACGACCGGATCGGGCGCGGCGGCGGAGCCGAACGTTCGGGCGACGATGGTCGAGATCCACGAGGGCCTTGAGGTGAAAAGCCAGAACCGCTGGCCGAGCCTTGGCTTTGATGTGCTGTCGGTCAACGATCTTGCCGCGCCGTTCTTTGGCGCGGGCTTTTACTACAAGACCTTCATGTGGCCCGGCGCTCTTTGGGAAAAGCTCTACGAGCCGCTTATCCGTCGCGCGGCGGGGATCGGGGCCTTGTCGGGCAAACACAACGAAGATCGCTATGAGCGGGCCTATGCCTTCTGCGATCTTTTGGTGATTGGTGCGGGGCCAGCGGGCCTGATGGCGGCGCTGACAGCGGCGCGGGCGGGGGTGGATGTGATCCTTGCCGATGAAGACAGCCGGATGGGCGGGCGTTTGCTGGCCGAGAGCGAAGAGATCGACGGCAAGCCGGGGCATATCTGGGCGGCCGAGGCTTTGGCCGAGCTGGCGGGTATGGAGAACGTGCGCCTGATGCCGCGCACCACTGTGACGGGGGCCTATGATCAGGGCACCTACGGCGCGCTCGAGCGGGTTGGTCTGCATAAGGCGGCGGGCGGGCATCTGCCGCGCGAGTGCTTCTGGCGGATCGTGGCTCGGCGGTCGATCCTTGCGGCTGGCGCGCTGGAGCGGCCGATCGCATTCCCGAACAACGACCGCCCCGGCATCATGAATGCGGGCGCAGTGCGGGCCTATCTCAATCGTTGGGGCGTGGCAGCGGGCAAGCGTGTGGCTGTCTATGGCAACAACGACGGCGCGCATCAGACGGCGCGCGATCTGATGGCGGCGGGCGTTGAGGTTGCCGCTGTGATCGACAGCCGTACGGATGCCAGTGTGGCGCTTGACGCGCCGGTCATCACCGGCGGGCGCGTGATAGCGACGTCGGGGCGGCTTGGCCTCGAGGAGATCACGGTCGCCACGGCCAGCGGGCAGGAGCGGCTCAAGGTCGATTGCCTCGCCGTATCTGGAGGCTGGAATCCGACCGTGCATCTTGCCTGCCATATGAACGGGCGGCCGGTTTGGGATGAGGCGATCCAGAGCTTTATTCCCAAGTCGGGCATGATTCCGGGCATGGAAGCGGCAGGCGCGGCCAATGGGATCTTCTCGACCGCTGCGTGCCTTGCCGATGGGGCGCGGGCCGGTGCCGAGGCGGCCAAAGACCTTGGAAAGAAGGTGTCCAAGGCCAAACTGCCCAAAGCCGACGACGCGGCATTCCGTCTC
>JBFEXG010000114.1:0-7482 GCA_041546005.1 Paracoccaceae bacterium | reverse complement strand
TAAGCTTGGATTCCTGACCCGTAATCGTCTCGCGCAGGACGAACTGAATGACCATGAAGATGGTCAAAACGAACATCAGAACCAAAAGCAGGCCGGTCATCGCATCGACGAAGCCGGGCCAGGTATTGGCCTCGAACCTGTGTCCGCCTCTTCGGCTCAGCGCCATCGTCAGCCCCGGCCGGCGCTGTCAGGCCGCCCACGCCCCTGCCTGAGCGCCCGAGTGAGCCCCGCGATATCACTTCGCAGTTCGCCCAAAGTTTCCTGTCGGCCCACCGAAAGCTCTTCAAGGATGCGCAGAAGCTGCACGTCGATCGACCGCAGGCGCATCCGGCTTTCAGCGTCGAGCCCGTCGACACCGCTGCTCGCGAGTTGGTCGATCAGTTCCTTCTGCCCTTCGGCAATCTTGAGCATGGCGTCTTTGGCGCCGCCCTCCTCAAGCTGTCCGGCCAGCCTGTTCACGGCACCGATCAGATCGTTCATCCGGTCATCCACCTGCGAGCGGTTGATGTCGGACTGAGTAAACATCATCTGCATCGCTTCAAGATGTTCGGCGATATGGGCCACCGCCCCGCTGGCATCGCCCTCGCTTGCAGCGGAAAGTTCATCGCCACTGGCAAAGCCGATGCGGGTAATGGTGGAAAGCCATTCCTCCAGCTCGCGATAGAACCGGTTTTGCCCGTGGCCGGCGAAGAGCTCGAGCAGACCGACGATCAACGATCCGGCAAGGCCAAGAAGCGATGAGGAAAAAGCTGTGCCCATGCCGCCAAGCTGCGCCTCGAGACCCGCCTGAAGGCGGCCGAACACCTCGGCTCCGGTCTCGCCGTCATTGGGGCTCAGCGAACGGATGGTATCGACAAGCGCCGGAACGGTCGTAGCAAGGCCATAGAAGGTGCCCAAAAGACCGAGGAAAATCAGCGTGCTGCCAAGATAGCGGGTGATCTCGCGATCCTCGTCGATCCGGCTTCCGACGGAATCAAGGATCGAACGCGAAGAACTTTGCGACAAGTGCATCCGCGCCCCGCGCGACCGCATCAGCGTGGCGAGCGGGGCCAGAAGCGAGGGCGGCTTTTCTCCACTCTGGGTGCGCGAGAAGGCTTCGATCCACTGGACCGAATACATCAGCTGAATGACCTGCCCGAAACAGGACAGGATGCCGAGGAAGAACACGGCAAGGATCAACCCGTTGAGATAGGGGTTGGACCAGAAGATGGCGTCGAGCGTTGGAAAGCCGACATAGGCCCCAGCCCCAATCAGGCCGAGTGCAATCAGCATCGACATGATCTGGCGCAATGGGCGCGAAAAATACGGCTCGGCCTCGGGCTCCCTGATGTCCGTCAAGGCACAGGTTCCTGTCTGGTTATTGTTGGCGCGAGCATAGTCGGGCCTCCTGCGAAACCCAACCGTTTTGTCAGCCCCCTATGCGGTCAGTTCGCGGACGCGACCGCAAAGCCACGTCAGGTCGGGATCGTGGATGCCAAGCTCGTTCAGATGCTGGGTCGTGTTGAACAGGTATTCCGGGTTCGGCCCCCGCCCTCCTACTGCGCCGGCGATGCGTTGGGCCTGCTCTTCGAGATCGAACTGACAGTACTGTTCATGATGCGGATCAATCACATAGGCCACCGCCTCGACCCTTCGGCCATCGGCCAGAACGAGGCCTACCGTTTCCTCGATATAGGCCGAGGAAATCAGCTCGCGCTCGCGCAAATAGGCCAGAACGGCGTCTTCCTCACCGTCCCGCACCCGGAGCGCCAGCCCCTCGCAGGCGCCACCTGCCACATGATCGAGCGCAAGGACGAGGCCGGGCTTTTCGATGGTGCCCCGATGATGGATCGACAGCATGCAAAAGCTGCGGTGATAGCCCGCGAGGCTGGCCCGGGCGCTTTCGGCCGGCTCAAAGCCGGGATGCCAGAGAAGTGATCCGTAGCCGAAAATCCAAAGTGGCATGATGCTGGCCCTTGTTCCGCCGCTTGCCTATAACGCGGTTCGAAACCGCCCGGAAACCCCCATGATGCGCCTTCTTCTTATTGTGACGCTCGTTCTGGCCGCTCTGTGGGGCGGATATTGGTTTGTTGGGCAGGCGGCGGTCGAAAAACAGGGCGCAGCGGCGCTCGAGCAGCTGGCCGACAGGGGCTGGCAGGTCCAGTACGACAGCCTCGAGACCCATGGCTTCCCCTCGCGCTTTGACACGACCGTCACAGGTCTCGGCTTGGTCGCCCCTAGCGGTGCCTATGGCTGGCAGACCCCGATTTTTCAGGTTCTCGCTCTCAGCTATCAGCCGAACAAGATCATCGCCGTCTGGCCCGAGGAGCAAGAGATCACCCTCGCCGGGCAAGTGATTTCGATCAGATCAAAGGGCCTGCGCGCCTCGGCCTCGGTCTCGGTCGAAACCGCGCCGGCGCTTGGCACTGTGACAGCCGAGGTTGGTAGCTTTGCCCTGCACTCCGACGCCGGTTGGGCCGCCTCGTCCGATCGCGGCCTTCTGGCCCTGCGCCCCGCCTCGGACGACCGCCAGAGGTATGACGCTTATCTCGACACGAGCGAGATTGTCCTGCCGCTGGCGCTTCGCGATACGCTCGATCCCGAGGGTTCACTGCCCACGGCCATCACCCTTGCCAAATTCGACGGCACCCTAGCCTTCGACCGCCGACTCGACGTTGCGGCCCTTTCGGGCGAGGGGCCAAGGCTTGCGGCCATGACCTATCGCGATGTGCGGATCGTCTGGGGCGACATGGTTCTGGCCATGAGCGGAGAGCTTAGCCTCACAGTGGATGGCCAGCCGTCGGGCAAGCTGCGGCTGACTGTCACCGACTGGGATCAGATGGTGCGCCTCGGCGTCAATTCGGGCCTTATTCACCCTGCCGACGAACAAACATGGTTCTCGGTTGGCAAGAGCCTTGCCCAAGGGGCCGAAACGGTTGAGGTGCCACTGACGATCGACCGCGGCCAAGTCTGGCTTGGGATGTTCCTGGTCGGCTATCTGCCGAGCTTTTAGGTTTTCTTCCCTGCGACCCGGCCAAAGTTGGGCGCAGCTGTATCCTGACCGGCCTCAATGATGCCGCGGCGGATGGCGCGAGTGCGGGTGAAATAGGCGTGCAGGTGATCGCCGTCGCCGGTGCGGATCGCCCGCTGGAGGGCGAAAAGCTCTTCCGTGAAACGGCCGAGGATTTCCAGCGTCGCGTCCTTGTTGTTGAGGAACACGTCGCGCCACATCGTCGGGTCAGACGCGGCAATCCGGGTAAAATCCCGAAAACCGGCGGCGGAATATTTGATGACCTCGCTATCGGTCACGCGGCGCAGATCGTCAGCCACACCAACCATCGTATAGGCGATGAGGTGCGGCGTGTGGCTGGTGACGGCGAGGACGAGATCGTGGTGATCGGCGTCCATCTCGTCGACATTGGCGCCCATACCCTCCCAAAGCGCGCGCAGATCGGCTACGGCGGTGGGATCGGCCTCGCCGGGGACGAGAATGGTCCAGCGGTTCTCAAAGAGTTCCGCAAAACCCGAGCGAGGGCCGGAATGCTCGGTTCCGGCAAGCGGGTGGGCGGGGATGAAGTTGACGCCCTCGGGGATATGCGGGCCGACGGCAGCGATCACCGCGCCTTTGACGGAGCCTACATCGCTCACGGTCGCGCCGGGCTTGAGGAACGGGGCCATTTCTTCGGCTACCGCAGCCATCGCCCCGACCGGTACAGCCAGAACCACGAGGTCGGCGCCTTTGACAGCCTCGGCCAACGTCTCGCAAACCCGATCAACCAGCCCGATTTCGCGGGCAGTGGCCCGTGTTTCGGCCGAGCGGGCATAGCCCACGACCTCTTTGGCAAGCCCATCGCGACGCATGGCAAGCGACATGGAGCCGGCAATCAGGCCAAGGCCGATCAGGGCGACACGGTCATAAATCAAAGCCATCAGCGGACCCCTTTGAACTGGCCAATCGTGTGGATCACGCGGCGGCAGGCGGATTCGTCGCCCACGGTGATCCGCAGGCAATTGGGGAGTTTATAGCCCGCGACCCGGCGAACGATAATGCCTTCGGATTTCAAATGCGCATCACAGGCCTCCGCCTCGTCGGGCGAGGCAAAGCGGGCCAGCACGAAATTCGCGGTCGACGGGTCGGCCTCGACCCCGAGCTCGCGCAACTGCTTGACGAGCCATTCCCGCCAGCGAGCGTTCTCGGACTGGCACTTCTCGGTGAACTCCACGTCGCGGATCGCCGCTTCGGCGGTGGCAAGCTGGGTTTCCGAGAGGTTGAACGGCTGGCGGACGCGATTAAGCACGTCAATGATCGCCTTCGGCCCATAGCCCCAACCGATCCGGAGGCCGCCGAGGCCATAAATCTTTGAGAAGGTCCGCGTCATCACAACGTTGTCGCACCGCTCGACCAGAGCTGCGCCGCCGTCATAGTCATCGACGAACTCGGCATAGGCGCCGTCCAGCACGAGGATGGTCTGCTCCGGCAATCCGTCGGCCAGACGGCGCACATCCTTATCAGCGATCATCGTGCCGGTGGGGTTGGCGGGGTTGGCGATAAAGACAATCTTTGTCTTCGGCCCGCAGGCGGCGAGGATTTTGTCCACATCGACAACGCGATTGGTCTCGGCCACTTCGACCGGTTTGGCGCCGACCGCTTTGGCGAGGATCGGATACATGGAAAAGCCGTGTTCAGTATAGATCACCTCATCGCCCTTGCCAGCATAGGCCTGAGCGATGAACTGCAACACCTCGTCCGAACCCACGCCGCAAATGATCCGCTCGGCATCAAGACCGCGCACTTCGGCAATCGCGGCACGAAGGGTGGCATGATCAGTCGATGGGTAGCGGTGAAGCGCTTGGGCTGAGCGGGCAAAAGCGGCCTTGGCCTTGTCAGACGGGCCATAGGGATTTTCGTTGGACGAGAGCTTCAAGACATCTTTCCGGCCCGCAAGCGTGCTCTCGCCGCTCACATAGAGGGCGATATCCATGATGCCGGGCTGCGGTTTGATCTTGCTGGCCATTTTCTCTCTCGTCTCGGTCGGCCCCTCATAGCGAGGCGCACGGTCGCTTTCCAGAGACAAGAGCGCGCGGCGGGAATCCCGCCGCGCGAGCGTGGCTTTACGACGCCAGAACGTTGCGGAACTGCCAGGGATCGCTCTCGTCGATATCTTCGGCGAACTGCTGCCAGCGATCCTGCAGCGGGGTCCAGTCGGTGTAGTGCCCCTCAACCGGCCCGAGATAGGGGCGCTGAACCTCGAGGCACCGTTTGTAGTCCATCTCGTCGGTCTCGACGATACCGGCGGTCGGGTTTTCAAGCGCCCAGACCATCCCGGCCAGAACCGCGCTGCTCACCTGCATGCCCGTCGCGTTCTGATAGGGCGCAAGGGTGCGGGCCTCGGCGTTCGAGAGGCGCGAGCCATACCAAAGCGCGTTCTTCTCGTGGCCGTAGAGCAGGACGCCCAGTTCGTCGATGCCTTCCACGATCTCGTCGGGGGCAAGGATTTCGTGAACGGTCTGCTGCCGGCCCGAGCCGAACATTTCATCAAGGCTGAGCGTCGCATCATCGCTGGGATGGTAGGCATAGTGGCAGGTCGGACGGAACTCGGGCGCGCTGGGCGAGCCAACGGTATAGTAATCGGAAATCGAGATCGCTTCGTTGTGGGTCACCAGAAGGCCAAACTGCGGACCAGGGGTCGGGCACCAGGTGTGCACGCGGGTCATCGCGCCGGGACGGTCGAGCCAGATCGCCGCCTGACAGCCTTCGTCATAGCTGTGGCCGTTTTCCGGGAACCACTTTTCGTGGGTGCCCCAGCCCAACTCGGCAGGCTGGAACCCCTCGGAGATGAAGCCCTCGACCGACCAAGTGTTGACAAAAACGCCGCGCGGGCGCGGCAGGCGGCGGGCCTGAGTATCACGCTCGGCGATGTGGATGCCCTTGACGCCCAGCGATTGCATCAGCTTGCCCCATTCGGCGCGGCTCGTCGGCTCCGCATCGGTGCGGCCAAGATCGGCCACCAGCTTCATCAGCGCTTCTTTGACGAACCACGAGACCATGTCGGGGTTGGCGCCACAGCAGCTCACAGCGGTCGGGCCACCGGGGTTGGCGGCCTTCTCGGCCAACACGCCTTCGCGCAGCGCATAGTTGGTGCGCACCACGTTCTCGCTCTCGAAATAGAAGCCCGCCCAAGGCTCGATCACGGTGTCGATGTAGAGAACGCCGAGCTCGCGGCAGAGCTTCATCACATCCAGCGAAGAAACATCCACCGAAAGATTGACGCAAAAGCCTTTGCCCCCGGCAAACACCTCACCAAGAACCTCGCGGTAATTCTCCGGCGTCAAGGCCACCTGAAGATGACGATGCCCATGCTGCGACAGGAAGTTGTGGCTTTCGGGGCTCGGGTCGATCACCACCAGCTTGGACGCGTCATAATCGAAGTGACGTTCGATCAGCGGCAATGTTGCCTTGCCGATCGAGCCAAAGCCGATGATCGCGATGGGGCCGTCGATGCGGCCGTAGGTGGGATAGGTCTTGTGGGTCTGCGCAGCCATGGCTCGGATCTCCTTTTCGTAGGGTCTCGGCCCGATACGCTGGGCCATAAACGAAAAGGGCCGCGCCGGTTAGGCGCGGCCCCGAAACTGAAGCGAGGAACCTTAGTTCTTCGCGTAGTATTCGACGACGAGGTTCGGTTCCATCATGACCGGGTACGGAACGTCGGCAAGCGCCGGGGTCCGCACGAAGGTGCAGGTCATCTTGGAGTGGTCGACCTCGAGGTAATCGGGAACGTCACGCTCCGACGACTGAGCGGCTTCGAGCACCAGAGCCATTTGCTTGGACTTCTGGCGAACTTCGATCACGTCACCCTCTTTCACGCGGTAGGAGGGGATGTTGACCGACTGGCCGTTCACGGTGACGTGGGCGTGGTTCACGAACTGACGGGCCGCGAAGACGGTCGGCACGAACTTGGCGCGATAGACGACGGCGTCGAGGCGGCGCTCGAGGAGACCAACGAGGTTCTCACCGGTATCGCCCTTCACACGCTCGGCTTCGCCGTAGATGCGACGGAATTGCTTTTCGGTCAGGTCGCCATAGTAGCCCTTGAGCTTCTGCTTGGCGCGCAGCTGCAGACCGAAGTCCGACAGTTTGGCCTTGCGGCGCTGGCCGTGCTGACCGGGGCCATATTCGCGGCGGTTCACCGGCGACTTGGGGCGGCCCCAGATGTTTTCGCCCATGCGGCGATCGATTTTGTACTTGGCAGACGTGCGTTTGGTCACGGCTGGTCTCCTTCATAAGTTGTCGAAGGGCGTTGTCCTTTGGTCAAAGACCCGACAGGCATCCCCTTGCGAGGGCCACCAACACCAATGAGAGGCGGCTTATAGAGGGGTTTGGCCCCGAGTCAACAGCAGAAGACGACGGAATTACATCACAAAGCTGCCGCGGCCGTCATGCCGCAGGATCGCCGCCTCGGACGGCGACAGAACCCGGCGCGCATAGTCGCCAAAGGAGCGGAC
>JBFEXG010000178.1:0-5180 GCA_041546005.1 Paracoccaceae bacterium | reverse complement strand
GACCGATCGACACCGCGATGCCGATGACAAACATCTGGAGGATCAATTCGCGTTCGCGGCGGATCAGATCTTCCATTTCGCCCGCCGCGCTCAGAAGCGCCACGACGCCCACTGGGGTTTCGCCCTGATAGACGGGCGTACTCACAAGGAAATAGGTCTCGCCGTTCACATCGCGGTCAGTCTGGACGCGGGTGCCGTCGGCCATGATCCTCGGAACCATCGACCGAATTTCATCCTCAGGGGCTGTCACAAGATTATCTGACGAGCCAGAGCTCAGGAGGCCAGCAACCCCCTCCCAAAGACCGTTCAGAAAATCGGTCAGGATGGTGCCGCCCTTTTCTTGCGAGAGCCCCGCAATCGCCGGAGTTTCAGGCGCGGCCACGCGCTCGGCGACAACCGCTCCGCCAGCGTCCACCACAAAAACCTCGACCCCGCCGCGAAGATCGAGGCCTTCCAACAAGCCAGCAACATTCGCCTCGGCGCTGCCCAGGTCGACAGAGGCGGAAAGTTGGGCTTCGAGAACGTCGGCGATCAGCTCGGCCTCGTTCACGAGGCCGTTTGCGCGCTGAAAGATCAGGTTGTCGCGCGAGGGGTTGAGATAGAGCACCCCGACAACAAGGATCACGATCGCCAAAAGATTGAAGATGATGATCTTTCGCGCGAGAGGCGACCGGTTCAGTCGGACGATTCCGCGCCGGGGCTTGCCGGCGCGGGTCTCGTTTTCCTGGGCCATGTCTGGGGCGACCCAGTCCTCTCCCAAAACCACGTCGGCACGATCATGGGCCGCCTTGCGGACAGACCGAAGGTCGCGCACGTCGATTTCAGGATTTGAGGCCATGCCTTATTCTTCGTTGTAACGGTAGCCGATCCCGTAGAGGGTCTCGATTGCGCTGAAATCATCGTCGACCTGACGCATCTTCTTGCGCAGGCGCTTGATGTGGCTGTCGATGGTCCGGTCGTCGACATAGACTTGGTCGTCATAGGCCACGTCCATCAGCTGATCGCGGGATTTGACGAATCCGGGGCGCTGGGCAAGGGCCTGAAGAAGCAGGAACTCGGTCACGGTCAGCGAGACATCGAGCCCTTTCCACTTCACCGCATGGCGCAGGGGATCCATGGTCAGCTCGCCGCGGACCATGATCTTGGTCTCTTCGCCTTCCTCGACGATATCGCCAGCGATGGCGTCCTGACGGCGAAGGAGGGCGCGAATACGCTCCACAAGAAGGCGCTGCGAGAACGGCTTTTTCACATAGTCGTCGGCGCCCATCCGAAGGCCGAGAACCTCGTCGATTTCGTCGTCCTTGGAGGTCAGGAAGATGACCGGCATCGACGTTTTCTGGCGAAGACGCTGGAGAAGATCCATCCCGTCCATGCGGGGCATCTTGATATCCAGAACCGCCATATCCGGCAGTTTCTTGTTGAACGCGTCCAGCGCTGCTTGGCCGTCGTTATAGGTCTCTACCTCGAAACCTTCGGCCTCAAGCGTCATGGATACGGACGTTAAAATGTTACGATCGTCGTCTACGAGTGCAATCTTTTGCATGGGTTAGCCCCTTTTGCTCGATGTTGTTTGCCTGCTTTTTGTAAGCTTTTCTGTCCTTTTTGATTCGGCGAATCAATCAGAAACTCAAAAACTGGGCACATCGCTGACACATTCAGCCCTAATTTCGCTGAGGAATGACTAATTTGCCTCAGTGCTTTCAAGGGATCATCGATGGTTGCGCTAACACGCATTTGGTTGCGCTAACTGTGACAACCTTGCCTTTTCGGCCCCGAGCCCATGGTGCTAAGTGGGCCTGAAAAGGGCGCAAGCTCAAAATCAGGAGCGAGACTATGGACCACGGACGGGTCAACCCAACCATGAAGCTTGATCATCAGGGCATCACGGGTCTGGGCCGGGTCTATTACAACCTCCTTGAACCCGACCTCATGGAAAAGGCTATTGAACGCGGCGAAGGCACGCTGGGCCAAGGTGGCACGCTTCTCGTCACCACCGGCAAGCACACCGGCCGGAGCCCTAAAGACAAATTCGTCGTTCGCACACCCGACGTGGTCGATACTATCTGGTGGGAGAATAACCCGCCGATGGAGCCTGCCGCATTCGATCAGCTTTATGACGATATGACCGCCCACATGAAGGGCCGCGATTATTTCGTTCAGGATCTCTTCGGCGGCGCCGACCCGGCTCATCGGCTCGACGTGCGGATGGTAACCGAGCTTGCGTGGCACGGCCTTTTCATACGCCACCTGCTGCGCCGCCCCGAGCGGGCCGAGCTTGACGGCTTTACCCCCGACTGGACAATCATCAACTGCCCGACCTTCAAGGCCGATCCTGCCCGCCACGGCTGCCGGACCGAGACCGTTATCGCGCTCAACTTTGCCCGCAAGATGATCCTCATCGGCGGCACCGAATACGCGGGCGAAAATAAGAAATCGGTTTTCACGCTTCTGAATTATCTCCTGCCTGAGAAGGGCATCATGCCGATGCACTGCTCGGCCAACCACGCCCTTGGCAACCCGGTCGATACCGCCGTGTTCTTTGGCCTTTCAGGTACCGGCAAAACGACCCTTTCGGCTGATCCCGCGCGCGTATTGATCGGCGATGACGAGCACGGTTGGTCGGATCGCGGCACCTTCAATTTCGAAGGCGGCTGCTACGCCAAGACCATCAGCCTTTCGGCCGAAGCCGAGCCTGAAATCTATGCGACCACCCAGAAGTTCGCGACCGTGATCGAGAACATGGTGTTCGATCCCGAAACCAAAGAGCTTGATTTCGAGGACAGCTCTCTCACCGCGAATATGCGCTGCGCCTATCCGCTCGGGTATATCTCGAACGCAAGCGAAAGCGCACTTGGCGGCCATCCCAAGAACATCATCATGCTGACCTGCGATGCCTATGGCGTCCTGCCGCCGATCGCGCGGCTGACGCCTGCGCAGGCGATGTATCACTTCCTGTCGGGCTTTACCTCGAAGGTCGCCGGCACCGAGCGCGGCGTGACCGAGCCGGAGCCGACCTTCTCGACCTGCTTTGGTGCGCCCTTCATGCCGCGCCGCCCCGAGGTCTATGGCAAGCTCCTGCAGGAAAAGATCGCCACCCACGGCGCGACCTGCTGGCTCGTCAACACCGGATGGACCGGTGGCGCCTATGGCACCGGCAAGCGGATGCCGATCAAGGCGACCCGTGCGCTTCTTTCGGCGGCCTTGGACGGAACGCTCATTGAATCGACCTTCCGCAAGGATCAGAATTTCGGCTTCGACGTGCCGGTAACGGTCGAAGGCGTGGACGCCCGCCTTCTTGATCCACGCAGCACCTGGGCCGACACCGCGGCCTATGACAAGCAGGCACAGAAATTGGTCGAGATGTTTGCCGCGAATTTCGCCAAATACGTCCCCTATATCGACGAGGACGTGAAGGCCGCCGCCATCGGCTGACCTAGCCGCCGCGCCTAGAACAGGGCGCGGCGCACCAGATTAAGCGCTGCGATCAAAAGAACGAACTGGGTCACCTTGCGAAAGGTAGCCTGATCAAGCCTGTCGTGGATCGCGAGCCCTACCACCATGCCAAGTCCGGCAGGAACGATCATCAGCCCTGAAAGCGGCAGAGTCTCGGCCCGCAAGACGCCCGACTGAATATGCGCTCCGAGAAGGACGAAGGCCCCAAGCGCATAGATCACGCCTTGTATCCGCAGGTGATCAGTCTTTGGCGTGTCGATCGCGGTCAGATAGGCCACGGTGGGCGGGCCCCAGACGCCACTGACACCGCCCACAAAGCCGGCAAAGCCGCCAATCACCGCTTCGATCCAGAGGCGCGGCTGAAACGTTGGTTTCCAGCCTGCCAGTTGCATCGAGGTGAAGGCCGCGACCGGCGCGCCGATCAGCAGAAAAAGCGCCTCTTGCGACAGGACACGCACGAGGTGCGCACTGATGTAAAGCGCGATCGTCAGGCAGATCAGGAACACACGGAAACGACGGATCGACCCCCAAGCCTCGCGCCAGCCCTGCCGCATCGCCTGCCAGAAGTTCGACACGAAGGTCGGCAGGATCAGCATGGCGAGCGCGATGTCGGGCGGCAGAAAGATCGACAAGCCCGAGATCATGATCATCGGCATGGCGAAACCGGTCGCCCCCTTGACCAAGCCGGCCAGAAGGGTGATGCCGAATGCAAGCGCTAGGTGCGCGGGGCTGATAGCGGCGAAAAGCAGGTCCATGTGCGTCAGTTACAACGAAGCGAAGGGATTGGCAGCAGGAATCCGCAGCGACATTTATATTCAAATCAAGATTTGATCTTGAAATGAAGTTGCGCTGCAGTTGCGAAGGCGTTATTTCTGCATGAGCAAAATAAGGAGCCTGCGATGCCGCATGATGGACAGGATTTCAGGATGAGCAGCACCCCCCTTCTGGACAACCTAACAGGCCTGACGGCGGCCTCTCTTCCGCCGCTGCAAAGCCTTCTGGAAAGCGCCAAAGCGGCGGTTCGCGCCCTTGTCAGCAAAGATGGCCGCGTTTCGGCCGGGCTGATCGAAGCCAACCAGTCGGCGGCGCATGGCCTGTCGTGGCTCGCCACTTATGTGAACTGTCTCGAGCAGATGCACGGCTGGGCCGAGCGGCTTTCGGCTGAGGGCAAGTTTGGCGAGACAGAGGCGCTGATTCTGCAGATCGCCTTCGGCGAATACCTCGCCCAATTGCGCGGCGGCATTCCGATGTCGCAGACCGAGATCATGCGCCTGTCGGACCTTGGCCTCGAGCCTGCCGCCCTCGCCACGCCCGAGATCGACCGCCTGATCGCCGCCGGCAACACCCAAGCCGCCCGCGAGCGGCTTGTCGCGCTGATGCAGGAGCAGGCTGCCAATATTACGGTGGGCAATCCGGGCCTTGAGGACGAGCTCGAGATGATCCGCGAGCAGTTCCGCCGCTATGCGGTCGAAAAGGTCGAACCTTTCGCCCATGACTGGCACCTGAAAGATGAACTGATCCCGATGGAGGTCATCGAGGAACTCGCCGAGATGGGCGTTTTCGGCCTGACCATCCCTGAAGAGCATGGCGGCTTTGGCCTGTCCAAGGCGTCGATGGTTGTTGTCTCGGAAGAGCTTTCGCGCGGCTATATCGGCGTCGGCTCGCTCGGCACCCGATCCGAGATTGCCGCCGAGCTGATCCTCTGCGGCGGCACCGAAGAGCAGAAG
>JBFEXG010000188.1:0-4920 GCA_041546005.1 Paracoccaceae bacterium | reverse complement strand
CGTGGTCTTTCGGCGAGATTAAGAAGCCGGAAACCATCAACTACCGGACCTTCAAGCCCGAGCGCGACGGCCTGTTCTGCGCCCGTATCTTCGGGCCGATCAAGGACTACGAGTGCCTCTGCGGCAAGTATAAGCGCATGAAGTATCGCGGCGTCGTCTGCGAGAAGTGCGGCGTCGAGGTCACCCTCCAGAAAGTTCGCCGCGAGCGTATGGGCCACATCGAGCTGGCCGCGCCCGTCGCGCACATCTGGTTCCTCAAGTCGCTGCCGAGCCGGATCGGCCTCATGCTCGACATGACCCTGCGCGACCTCGAGCGTATTCTCTATTTCGAGAACTACGTCGTGATCGAGCCGGGCCTGACCGACCTGCACTACGGCCAGCTGATGACCGAGGAAGAATTCCTCGACGCGCAAGACGCCTATGGCATGGACGCCTTCCAAGCCAACATCGGCGCCGAAGCGATCCGTGAAATGCTGTCGATGATCGACCTTGAAGCCACCGCCGAGCAGCTCCGCGAAGAGCTGAAAGAGGCGACTGGCGAACTCAAGCCCAAGAAGATCATCAAGCGCCTCAAGATCGTCGAGAACTTCATCGAATCCGGCAACCGCCCGGAATGGATGGTTCTGACCGTGATCCCGGTGATCCCGCCGGAACTGCGCCCGCTCGTTCCGCTGGACGGCGGTCGTTTCGCGACCTCGGATCTCAACGATCTTTATCGTCGCGTGATCAACCGGAATAACCGTCTCAAGCGCCTCATCGAGCTGCGCGCGCCCGACATCATCGTCCGCAACGAAAAGCGGATGCTGCAAGAGTCGGTCGATGCTCTGTTCGACAACGGCCGTCGCGGCCGCGTCATCACCGGCGCCAACAAGCGCCCGCTGAAGTCGCTGTCGGACATGCTCAAGGGCAAGCAGGGCCGCTTCCGCCAGAACCTTCTGGGTAAGCGCGTCGACTTCTCGGGCCGTTCGGTCATCGTGACCGGCCCGGAACTCAAGCTGCACCAGTGCGGCCTGCCGAAGAAGATGGCGCTCGAGCTGTTCAAGCCGTTCATCTACTCGCGCCTTGAAGCCAAGGGCCTGTCGTCGACGGTCAAGCAGGCCAAGAAGCTTGTGGAAAAAGAGCGCCCCGAGGTTTGGGATATCCTCGACGAGGTTATCCGCGAACACCCGGTTCTTCTGAACCGCGCTCCGACGCTTCACCGCCTCGGCATTCAGGCGTTCGAGCCGATCCTGATCGAAGGCAAGGCGATCCAGCTGCACCCGCTCGTCTGCTCGGCCTTCAACGCCGACTTCGACGGTGACCAGATGGCCGTGCACGTCCCGCTGAGCCTCGAGGCCCAGCTGGAAGCACGCGTTCTGATGATGTCGACCAACAACGTTCTTTCGCCCGCCAACGGCGCACCGATCATTGTTCCTTCGCAGGACATGATCCTTGGTCTCTATTACACGACCATCGAACGCGAAGGCATGAAGGGCGAAGGCATGGCCTTCTCGAGCGTCGACGAGGTCGAGCACGCCTTGGCCGCGGGTGAAGTTCACCTGCACGCCAAGATCACCGCGCGTCTGCCGCAGATCGACGAAGAGGGCAACGAGGTCATCGAGCGCTTCGAAACCACCCCGGGCCGTCTGCGCCTCGGTGTGCTTCTGCCGAGGAACGCCAAGGCTCCGTTCGAGCTGGTCAACCGCCTTCTGCGCAAGAAAGAGGTCCAGCAGGTCATCGACACCGTCTACCGCTACTGCGGCCAGAAAGAGTCGGTCATCTTCTGCGACCAGATCATGGGCATGGGCTTCCGCGAAGCCTTCAAGGCCGGCATCTCCTTCGGGAAGGACGACATGGTCGTTCCTGACAAGAAGTGGGAGCTGGTCGACGAGACCCGCGATCAGGTCAAGGACTTCGAACAGCAGTATATGGACGGTCTGATCACCCAAGGTGAAAAGTACAACAAGGTCGTCGATGCCTGGTCGAAGTGTAACGACAAGGTCACCGAAGCCATGATGTCGACCATCTCGGCCCGCAAGAAGGACGAGACCGGCGCCGAGAAAGAGCCGAACTCGGTCTACATGATGGCCCACTCCGGTGCCCGTGGCTCGGTTACTCAGATGAAGCAGCTCGGCGGTATGCGCGGCCTTATGGCCAAGCCCTCGGGCGAGATCATCGAGACGCCGATCATCTCGAACTTCAAGGAAGGTCTGACCGTTCTTGAATACTTCAACTCGACCCACGGCGCCCGTAAGGGTCTGTCGGACACCGCGCTCAAGACCGCGAACTCGGGCTACCTGACCCGTCGTCTCGTCGACGTGGCGCAGGACTGCATCGTTCGCCAGAAAGACTGCGGCACCGACCGTGCGATCACTGCGGAAGCGGCGGTCAACGACGGTGAGGTTGTCTCCTCGCTCTCCGAGCGCATCCTCGGTCGTGTATCGGCTGACGATGTTCTGCGCCCCGGCACCGACGAGGTGATCGTTACCGCTGGTGAGCTGATCGACGAGCGCAAGGCCGACGCGATCCAAGACGCTGGCGTTGCAAAGATGCGTATCCGCAGCCCGCTTACCTGCGAGGCCGAGGATGGCGTCTGTGCGATGTGCTATGGTCGAGACCTTGCTCGCGGCACGATGGTCAACATCGGTGAAGCTGTCGGCATCATTGCCGCCCAGTCGATCGGTGAACCCGGCACCCAGCTGACGATGCGGACCTTCCACATCGGCGGTGTTGCTCAGGGTGGCCAGCAGTCCTTCCTCGAAGCCTCTCAGGCTGGCAAGGTCGAGCTTCGCAACGCCACGCTTCTCACGAACTCGGCGGGTGAGCAGGTCGTCATGGGCCGGAACATGGTCCTCGCGATCATTGACGACAACGGTGAAGAGCGCGCACAGCACAAGGTCGGCTATGGCTCCAAGGTCTTCGTGGCCGATGGTGCCAAGATCGAGCGTGGCGCCAAACTGTTCGAGTGGGATCCCTATACTCTGCCGATTATCGCCGAAAAGGGCGGTATGGCGCGCTATGTCGACCTCGTGAACGGTATCGCCGTCCGCGAAGAGACCGACGATGCCACCGGCATGACCCAGCGGATCGTGTCCGACTGGCGTTCGGTCCCGCGCGGCAGCGATCTCAAGCCCGAGATCATCATCGTTGGCGAAGATGGCGAGCCGGTTCGCAACGAAGCCGGCAACCCGATCACCTATGCGATGTCGGTCGATGCGATCCTCTCGGTCGAAGACGGCCAGCAGATCGAGGCCGGTGAGGTTGTGGCCCGTATCCCGCGCGAAGGCGCCAAGACCAAGGACATCACCGGGGGTCTTCCCCGTGTGGCGGAACTGTTCGAAGCCCGTCGCCCGAAGGACCACGCGATCATCGCCGAAATCGACGGCTACGTGCGCTTTGGCAAGGACTACAAGAACAAGCGTCGTATCACGATCGAACCGACGGACGAAAACGCCGACAAGAAGGAATATATGATCCCCAAAGGGAAGCATATTCCGGTCCAGGAAGGCGACTATGTCCAGAAGGGCGATTTCATCATGGACGGCAACCCCGCGCCGCATGACATCCTGGCCATCATGGGTGTCGAAGCGCTGGCTGACTACATGATCGACGAGGTTCAGGACGTCTATCGTCTGCAGGGCGTGAAGATCAACGACAAGCACATTGAAGTGATCGTCCGCCAGATGCTGCAGAAGTGGGAAATCCAGGACTCGGGCGACACGGTTCTGCTCAAGGGTGAAACGGTCGACAAGGCCGAGTTCGACGAAGCCAACGAGAAGGCGATCGCCCGTGGCGGCCGTCCGGCTCAGGGCGAGCCGATCCTTCTCGGGATCACCAAGGCCTCGCTCCAGACCCGCTCGTTCATCTCGGCGGCCTCGTTCCAAGAGACCACCCGCGTGCTTACCGAAGCTGCCGTTCAGGGCAAGCGCGACAAGCTCGTCGGTCTCAAGGAGAACGTCATCGTCGGCCGTCTGATCCCGGCCGGTACCGGTGGCGCGACAAGCCGCGTGCGCCGTATCGCTGCCGAGCGTGACAACAAGGTGGTCGAAGAGCGTCGGGAGGAGGCCGAAGCGGCCGCCGTTCTGGCCGCTCCGCTGATCGACGACATGGTTGGCGGCGATGACTTCGACTCGCTGATCGTCGACACCCCGGAGAGCCGCGAAGAGTAATTCCGCGCTTCGATGAAAGAGTAGGGGCCTCCGCCAACGCGGGGGCCCTTTTCATTTGCCGCAAAATCCCTCTGGCGTGGTCGCTTGACCGCTGATAGCGATCGCGCATGAAGAACCTTTCCGACAACCTGAGTGGTGCAATGTTCATGGTCATTTCGATGACCGCGTTCACCCTCAACGACGCCTGCATGAAGGGTTTGTCGGATGATCTGCCGCTGTTTCAGGCCCTGTTCCTGCGCGGGATCGGGACCACGACCTTTCTCATCCTGATCTCTCGCTATTTTGGCCATTTGCGCTTCAATCTCGCGCGCCGGGATTGGGGCTTGATCGCGCTGAGAACCGCAGCCGAAGCCATGGCCGCATGGTTCTTTATCACCGCGCTCTACAATATGCCGCTGGCCAACGTGAGCGCGATCCTCCAGTCGCTGCCCCTCGCCGTGACCCTCGCCTCGGCCCTCTTCCTCAAAGAAGCCGTCGGCTGGCGGCGCTTTGCCGCTATCTTCATTGGCTTTCTCGGGGTTCTTCTAATCGTGCAGCCGGGGAGCGATGGGTTCACCCATTATTCGGTCTATGCGCTCCTGTCGGTGGTCGGTGTTGTGGTGCGCGATCTCTCGGCCCGGCGGATGTCCCGCGAGGTGCCGAGCGTACTCATCGCTCTTGCCGCCGCGTTTGGCGTCACGATCTTCGCGGGGCTCGGCTCGCTCACAGTAGACTGGCAGCCGATCAGCATCGAAAGCGGCTGGCAGCTTGCCGGCGCCATGACCTTTGTCGT
>JBFEXG010000279.1:0-3249 GCA_041546005.1 Paracoccaceae bacterium | reverse complement strand
GCGTCTGCGCGTTCCAGCGCCGCGCATTATCCCGCCAGAGGCCTTCGTAGAGGCAGTTGTGGAAATAGAAATGCTCGAGGTGCTTGAACTCGGCGCGGGCGGCGGAGAAAAGCTCTTCCACCACGCGGATATGCGGGTCCATCGAGCCGCCGACATCGAAGAACAGGAGCACCTTCACCGCATTTCGCCGCTCGGGCCGCGTTTGCACATCGAGATAGCCGTGCTCGGCGGTGGCGCGGATCGTGCCGTCGAGATCGAGTTCGTCAAGCGCCCCATCCCGTGCCCAGCGGCGCAGGCGTTTGAGGGCCACCTTGATGTTGCGGGTGCCCAGTTCGACCGTGTCGTCGAGGTTCTTGAACTCGCGCTTGTCCCAAACCTTGACCGCACGCTGATGGCGGCTCTGGTCCTGCCCGATGCGCACGCCTTCGGGGTTGTAGCCATATGCGCCAAAGGGCGATGTTCCGGCGGTGCCGACCCATTTCGATCCGCCTTGATGGCGGCCCTTCTGCTCGGCAAGGCGCTGGCGCAGGGTTTCCATTAGCTTGTCGAACCCGCCAAGCGCCTCGATCTGCGCCTTCTCTTCCTCGCTGAGGTGCTTCTCGGCCAGTTTCTCGAGCCAGTCTTTCGGTAGGTCGATCGCCTCGAGCACCTGTTCGGCGGTGACCTTCTCGAGCCCCGAGAAGGTCGCGGCGAAGGCGCGGTCGAATTTGTCGATATTGCGCTCGTCCTTCACCATCACCGCGCGGGCGAGATAGTAGAAGGCTTCGGTGTCATAGGTCGCAAGGCCCGTTCCCATCGCTTCCAGAAACGACAGGAACTCGCGCAAGGATACAGGCACGCCCCCTTTCCGCAGATTGTCGAAAAAGGGCAGGAACATCGCGTTACTGGTAGCTGCGGTCGATCAGGATCATCGCGAAGAGGCCGAGAATGCCAAAGATCATCGCAAAGACCAGCGACCACTGCACGAGATCGGCGGTCTTGCCGCCACGCTGGCGGGCGCGGATGGCTCCGAGAATGGCCCCGAAGATCAGGCCGGCGAGGGGATAGATCATGGCGTCAGCTTTCCTTGGCGGGCCGGAGCGCAGCAAGGCTGCGGCGCATCTGCCCGATGATCGTGTCTGACCCCAAGCCGTAACGCGCAGCGGGCAGGCTGTCTAGCCGCAGGGCGTCGGCTTCGGTCGAAAGACCCAGACGATCAAGGGCTTCGGCTTCGATCAGCGCAAGTTCGGCATAGAGGGCAGTATCCTCATGGGCCGTAGCTATTTCGCGGGCGGCGCGGGCGCGAGACAGGGCGGCTTCAGTGTCCCCCGACGCAAGATCGAGCCGCGCAATTTGAGCGTCGGTGCGGGCGGTGTGAATGCGGGTCAAGGTGCTTTGGCCATAGGCGCGGGCGGCAGCCGATAGCTGAAGCCGCGCCTCGGCAGGGTCGCGGGCCATCAGGAGGCGGCCATAGACATAGGGCCCAAAGCCCGCGCGGGGATCGCTTGCGGCAAAACGCTGGCTGGCTCGGGCGGCCCGGGCGGCCGCGTCGATGCGGGCGGTGGGGGAATTGGCGGGCGAGAGCGCCGCCTCGATATCGAGCCGCCAACTCCCGTCGTCCTGAACCGAGGCCAAGCCGCCAGTTCCCCCCGCGGGGTTGAGGCGCGCGAGAACGGCCGGCAACCGCGCGGCGACCTCGGCGCGGCTCATGCCGCTATGGATTTCCGGCGCATAAAGCGCCCGCAGTGCCAGCATATCAAAGCCAGTGAGCACGCCCTCCATGTCGTCGTCGTTAAAGACCGAATCCGGTAGGCGGTAGAGATCGTTCAGCGGACCAAGCGCTTGCGCCAGTTCCTCGTGGAGGCAAGAGCGCAACTCCTGTGGTGCAGCCTCGGCAGGCAGGAAGACTGTCACTTGCCGCCGCGCCTCAAGGCCCGCCCAATCGGCCGAGCGATAACCGGCGCGGGCATAGGCCGCCCAGCTTTCGACTTCAGGCACAGTGAAACAAGCGGCCCCCGGCGCGGCGCGATGAAGTGCGCTGGCCGGAACGGTTTCGAGCGTGATCTCGGCGCGGGCCCCGTCAACCAATCGAACGTCGATCCCCGCCTCGGCGCGGAGCCTTTGGTTCAGACGTTCCAGATCGGCCAGCAGAGAGGCCGGGACCTGACCCCTGAGGCCCACACGAACGGGCCCCTCGAAGCGAGCAAAGCGGGCAATCTCTCGCCCGCTTTCAAGCTCGAATGTCAGATCAAGGATATCGGCCGCAATCGCGGCGTTGGAGCGCATAGGCTTTGGGGCAGGAATGCCGGCCAACGCGTTTGCGGAGATGATCGGGCCGCTGCTCTGGGTGCAGGCCGCCATCGCCAGCATCACCGCAAGGGCGATCCCGCCGCGCATCACGCCCTGTTATAGCGGATAAAGGGCGAGACCTTTCCGATCCGGTCGTAAAGTTGGCGGGCGGTCGTGTTGAAATCCTGCGTCAGCCAATAGACCGCCGGCGCGCCGTGGGCATCTGCCGCGGCATAGACCGCTTCGATGAGCGCCCGGCCTACACCAGTGCCGCGCACCTCGGGGTCGGCATAGAGATCTTGCAGATAGCAGACCTCTTCAATCCGCCAGGCGTGGCGATGAAAGAGATAGTGGGTCAGGCCGACGAGTTTGCCGTCGAGCTCCGCCACGAAGCAGTTGAAATCCCGCGGGTCATCGCCAAGAAGGCGCTCGAAGGTTGAAGCGTAGACCTCTGGTTTCACGGAGGTTTCGTAGTATTGCAGATACCCGGTCCAGAGCCGCACCCAGTCCTCTCGGTCCCGTTCCTCAAGGGGGCGAACGATGAGATCGCCCATCGTTAATTCCTCCCCGACCGTGCCATGAAGGCGATCCGCTCGAAGAGGTGCACGTCCTGCTCGTTCTTCAAGAGCGCCCCGTGCAACTTGGGGAGCACATTGGTGCCCTCTTTTCGCAGATCGTCGGCAGTCAAATCTTCTGCCAAGAGGAGCTTGAGCCAGTCGAGCACCTCCGAGGTTGACGGCTTCTTCTTCAGCCCCGGCGTCTCGCGGATTTCGTAGAAGCGGGTGAGGGCGGTGGTCAGAAGCTGCTCTTTGATGCCCGGATGATGCACATCGACGATCTGTTTCATCACCTCCATCTCGGGGAAGCGGATGTAGTGGAAGAAACAGCGGCGCAGGAAGGCGTCGGGCAGTTCCTTTTCGTTGTTTGAGGTGATGATGACCACGGGCCTGTGCTTGGCGCGGATCGTCTCGCCCGTCTCGT
>JBFEXG010000140.1:0-6512 GCA_041546005.1 Paracoccaceae bacterium | reverse complement strand
GTCGGAGAAGGTTCAGGGCTGGGAGAAAGACGGCACCGGCGAGCTCATGGGTGGCCGCGCCAGCCAGGTGTGCTGGCTCGCCTAATCGGGGAAAGGTATGCACCCGATCATAAAACTCCTGTCCCAGCGCATTGCGCTGGGACTACTCCTGATCCTTGCCACATCGGCCCTGATCTTTGCTGGAACGCAGATCCTTCCCGGTGACGTGGCGCAATCCATTCTTGGGCAGTCAGCGACCCCCGAGGCCCTCGCCAACCTGCGCGAAGAGCTCGGGTTGAACGAGCCTGCCCTGTCTCGCTATTTCGACTGGCTCTTTGGCGCGCTGCACGGCGATCTCGGCACCGCCCTCACCAACGGCAAAGACATCGCCTCTTCGATGACTGGCCGACTTGGCAACACCCTCTTCCTTGCGTTCTGGGCCGCGATCATCGCCGTCCCGCTCGCGCTTGTCCTTGGCCTTGTCGCAGCGCGCTATGCTGGCCGCTGGCCGGACAAGCTTATCTCTGGCGTCACACTCGCCACGATTTCCCTGCCCGAATTCGTCGTCGGTTATATCGTGATGTATATCCTTGCGGTGAACTACAGGCTCTTTCCCTCGACCTCGGTCATCTACGACAGCATGTCACTTTGGGAGAAGCTCAACGCCATCGCCCTGCCGGTGATCGTTCTGGTGCTCGTCGTGCTCGCCCACATGATGCGGATGACCCGCGCCGCTATCCTCAACGTGATGCAATCGCCCTATATCGAAACGGCCGAACTCAAGGGCCTGCGCCCCGCGACGATCATATCGCGCCACGCCCTCCCCAACGCCATTGCGCCGGTGGTGAACGTGGTGATGCTCAACCTTGCCTATCTGGTGGTCGGCGTCGTCGTCGTAGAGGTGGTCTTTGTCTATCCGGGCATCGGCCAGTATCTCGTTGACCACGTCTCCAAGCGCGATGTGCCGGTGGTTCAGGCCTGCGGCCTCGTCTTCGCGGCGGTCTATATCGGCCTCAACATTCTGGCTGACGTGATCTCTATCCTGACCAACCCCCGACTGAGGCACCCGAAATGAGACGGATCCCCTTTTCCGCCCTTGTCGGCCTGTTCTTCACAGCGCTGTTCTTCCTAAGCGCTATTTTTGCTGATTTCATCGCCCCCTACGGGATGGCCGAGGTTGTTTCCAATTCAATCTGGGATCCGATGTCGCGCGATCACCTTCTGGGCACCGATGCGCTCGGCCGGGATATGCTCAGCCGGATGATCTATGGTGGCCAGACGACCATCTATATCGCTACCCTGGCGACTGCGCTCAGCTTCACCCTCGGCTCGGTCCTGGGCTTTACGGCCGCAACGCTCGGCGGCTGGATTGATCAGGCTCTCTCGCGTCTTGTCGATTTGGTCATGTCTGTCCCCTCGTTGATCCTAGCGCTGGTGGTTTTGTCAGTCATGCCCGTCTCAACGACGATCCTGATCCTCGTCATGGGCCTTCTCGACTCAACCCGCGTGTTCCGCCTCAGCCGCGCTGTCGCGGTCGACATCACCGTGATGGACTATGTCGAGGCCGCCCGTCTGCGCGGCGAAGGCACCCGTTGGATCGTCTTCCGCGAGATTCTGCCCAACGCTCTGTCGCCCTTGGTGGCCGAGCTGGGTCTGCGCTTTATCTTCGCGGTCCTCTTCATCTCGACCCTGTCGTTCCTCGGCCTAGGCGTTCAGCCGCCGCTGGCCGACTGGGGTGGTATCGTGAAAGAGAACAAGGAAGGCCTCGTCTACGGTATACCGGCGGCCCTTGTTCCGGCTGTCGCCATCGCGGCGCTCGCGATCTCGGTCAACCTTGTGGCTGACTGGGTTCTCAACCGCACCACCAGCCTGAAAGGAGGCCGCGGTGCCTGAGACCCTGCTCGACATCAAGAACCTCAAGATCGAAGCCACCGTCTATCCGCCGGGCGAAGACCCGCATGACATCACGATTGTCGAAGGCGTCTCGGTCAGCCTCGAGGGCGGCAAAGTGCTCGGCCTCATCGGTGAATCCGGTGCCGGCAAATCGACCATCGGACTGTCAGCTATGGCCTATGGGCGCGGTGGCGTTCGGATTACCGGCGGCGAGGTCACCCTCAATGGCCGCGATATCCTCAAGCTGAATTCCAGGGGGCTTCGGGGCCTGCGCGGGCGCGAAGTGACCTATGTGGCGCAATCCGCCGCCGCCTCGTTCAACCCCGCCAAGCGGCTGATGGAACAGGTCATCGAGGCCACGCTCAAGCATGGCCTCTGTGGCCGCGCCGAGGCAGAAGCGCGCGCAATAAAGCTCTTCGGCAAGCTCGGCCTGCCAAACCCCGAAACCATCGGCAACCGCTATCCCCATCAGGTCTCGGGCGGCCAGCTGCAGCGGGTGATGACGGCGATGGCGCTCTGCCCCGAGCCGAGCCTCGTGATCTTTGACGAGCCCACGACCGCGCTTGACGTAACCACGCAGATCGACGTTCTCGCCGCCATCAAAGAAGCGATCCGCGATACCGGCGTTGCCGCGCTCTATATTACTCACGATCTCGCCGTCGTGGCGCAGGTCTCGGACCATATCCTCGTCCTTCGCAATGGCAACAAGGTCGAATACGGCCCTGTCGAGCAGATCATCGAAGACCCGCACGAAGACTATACCCGCGCGCTGGTTTCTGTCCGCTCGATTGACCACAAGGAAAAGGAGCCGGCCGAGCCTGTGTTGCGCGTTGACAATGTCACCGCTCGCTACAAAGGCACGAACTTCGACGTCCTCTCGAATGTGAGCGTCGATGTCGCCCCCGGCCAGACGCTTGCCATCGTCGGCGAGAGCGGCTCGGGAAAATCGACGCTCGCCCGCGCGATCACCGGCCTTCTGCCCCCTTCGGCGGGCCGGATCACATTCGCGGGCCGTACCCTCTCGCCCGATCTCAAGAGCCGCAGCAAAGACGATCTGCGCGAATTGCAGATGATCTATCAGATGGCCGACGTGGCGATGAACCCGCGCCAGACGGTCGGCACGATCATCGGCCGCCCGCTCGAGTTCTATTTCGGCCTCAGAGGCGAGGAAAAGCGCAAGCGCGTGCAAGAGCTGCTTGATCAGATCGAGATGGGTCAAGGCTATATCGACCGCTATCCGGCCGAGCTTTCCGGTGGCCAGAAACAGCGCGTCTGCATCGCCCGGGCGCTCGCCGCCAAGCCCAAGCTGATCATCTGCGACGAGGTCACATCCGCGCTCGATCCGCTGGTGGCCGACGGTATCCTCAAACTGCTTCTCGAGTTGCAGGCGCAGGAAGGCGTGGCCTATCTCTTCATCACCCACGATCTGGCCACCGTCAAAGCCATCGCTGATAGCATTGCCGTGATGTATCGCGGCAAGGTCGTCCGCTACGGCACCAAGACTAGGGTTCTGACCCCGCCCTTCGACGACTATACCGATCTTCTATTGTCGTCGGTCCCGGAGATGCGCCTCGGCTGGCTTGAACACGTCATCGAAACACGCAAGATGGAGAGCGCCGGCAACTGACCCGGTGCTCCAATGAGAAACGGAATTTCCCTATGAACAAGCTGCTGCTCATCATCCTTGACGGGGTGCCCTACGCAAATTGGCGCCGCCTATTCGGCAACCTCGAGGGTTGGGTGCAATCGGGCGAGGCTCAGGTCTGGAAGATGCGGTCCGTGCTGCCGTCGACTTCGGCCTGCTGCTATGCCTCGATCCACACGGGCGTGACACCGCAGGTCCACAAGATCTGGGACAACGCCGATATTCGTCGGCTCGAGTTCCCCGACATCTTCTCGGCCGCCACCGCTGCAGGCCGCAAGACCGGTGCGGTGACCCATTCCTACTGGTCCGAATTCTTCAACCGCGCCCCCTTCGATGTGGTGCGGGATATCGAGTATGATGAACCCGAAGGACCCATCACCCACGGCCGCTTCCACACCATGGGCGGCTACAACCTCACAAATCAGATGACCCCGTCTGACTATGATCTCTTCGGCACGCTGACACGCCTGTGCGAGGTCAAGGGTATCGACTACGGCATCCTGCACACCTGCACGCTCGACAGCATGGGGCACCGCTATTACCACGACTGCCAAGAGATGGACTACGCCTGCGGCCAGATAGACGGCATCCTCGCCCCCTTCATCGACCGTTGGCGCAAGAACGGCTACGAAGTCATCGTCACCGCCGACCACGGACAAGACGCCCGCGGCCACCACGGCGGCACCGGCCCTGATCAGCAGGACTTCGCGCTCTACTATTTCGGCCCGGCCAAAGGCCCCAAACCCGACACGCTGCTCGACCAACTCCAGCTCGCGCCAACGGTCCTTAGCCGTCTCGGCGTGCCGATCCCCGAGACGATGAAAGGTAAACCTTTCCTATCGTAGCGCTTCTTTTGGCGAAAAATACTCCGGGGTGAATGCCCGAAGGGCAGAGGGGCAGCGCCCCTCCCCTTCTTAATGTGCCTCGGCCCAGCTCGCGCCGCGCCCGGCATCTACCGACAGCGCCACATCCATTTTCACCGCGGGGGCAGCTGCCCCTTCCATGATCGCGCGCGCGACGCCGATCAGGTCGTCGGCTGCGGCCTCTTCGACCTCGAACAACAACTCGTCATGCACCTGCAAGAGCATCTTCGCTGGCAGGTGCGCGATGGCCCCATCCATCCGGATCATCGCCCGCCGGATCACATCGGCCGCCGTTCCCTGGATCGGCGCGTTGATCGCGGCGCGGCGGGCAAAGCCAGCCCCCGGCCCTTTCGCGCTGATCTCGGGCGTGTGGATCTTGCGACCGAAGAGGGTCTGCACGAAGCCATGCTCTTTGGCGAAGGCTACGGTGTTGTCCATATAGGCGCGGATGCCGGGGAAACGCTCGAAATAGCGGTCGATAAAGCCCTGCGCCTGATCACGAGGGATGCGCAGGTTGCGGGCAAGGCCGAAGCCCGAAATGCCGTAGATGACGCCAAAGTTGATCGCCTTGGCCTGACGCCGGATATCCGGCGTCATCTGGTCGAGCGGCACATCGAACATCTCGGACGCGGTCATCGCGTGAATATCGTGCCCCTCGCGGAAGGCCGTCTTCAGCGCGTCGATCCCCGCCACATGCGCGAGGATTCGCAGCTCGATCTGGCTATAGTCGAGGCTGACCAGAACCTTGCCCTTCTCCGCCACGAAGGCCTCGCGGATGCGGCGGCCCTCTTCGGTCCTTACCGGAATATTCTGAAGGTTGGGGTCGGTCGAGGCGAGGCGGCCGGTATTCGCGCCGGCGATGGAATAGGAGGTATGAACCCGCCCCGTTTCTGGGTTGATGTGATCCTGAAGCGCGTCGGTATAGGTCGACTTCAGTTTCGCCAGCTGCCGCCAATCGAGCACCTTGCCGGGAAGCTCATGCTCGGTCGCCAAGTCCTCAAGCACATCTGCGCCGGTGCCATAGGCCCCGGTCTTGCCTTTCACGCCTCCGGAAAGGCCCATCTCGTCAAAGAGGATCTCGCCAAGCTGCTTGGGGCTTCCGACGTTGAAGGGGCGGCCGGCGAGTTTCTGGATCTCGTCCTCAAGCCCCGCCATCGATTGGGCAAAGGCATTGGACATCCGGCTCAGCGTATCGCGATCAACCTTGATCCCCGCCATCTCCATCCGCGCCAGAACCGGCACGAGCGGCCGCTCGAGCGTCTCGTAGACGGTCGCCACGCGCTTGCGGTGCAGCTGCGGCTTGAACGTCTCCCAAAGCCGCAGCGTCACATCCGCATCCTCGGCGGCATAGCGCACGGCATCGGCCACCGGCACGCGATCAAAGGTAATGGCTGACTTGCCACTGCCCAGCAGGCTTTTGATCTCGATCGGGATATGGCCGAGATACTGCTCGCTCAGAAGGTCCATCCCGTGGTTATGCAGCCCTGCGTTCATCGCATAGGACATGAGCATCGTGTCGTCGATCGGTGCGACCGCGATGCCGTTGCGGGCAAAGATCTTGGCGTCGTATTTGATGTTCTGCCCGATCTTGAGGATCGCCGCGTCTTCGAGCACGGGCTTGAGTATATCAAGGCACTCGTTGAGCCCCATCTGCCCCTCAGCCAGCGCAACGCCCCCGAAGAGATCGTCGGCGGCCGAGGCCTTGTGGGTCAGCGGGATATAACAGGCCTGCCCCGGTTCGACGCAGAGCGAGATGCCGACAAGCTCGGCCCGCATCTCGTCAAGGCTCGTGGTCTCGGTATCGACAGCGACATAGCCTCGCCCACGGATGCGGTCGATCCAGACCTGAAGGGCGGCGGCATCGGCCACGCATTCGTAGGTGTCCGGCTCAAAAGGAAGGGCTTTCGGCGCTTCCGGTTCCGAGATCGGATCGGCCCCCTGCGGGGTCGTATCCATCACCGCCGGCGGCTCGACGCCGAGCTTGTCGGCCACACGTTTGAGGATGGTGCGGAATTCCATCTCGGCAAGGAAGCCGAAAAGCGCATCGGGCTCGGGATCGCGCACATCGAGATCATCGAGCGTGAAATCGAGGGGCGTCTCGCAATCGAGCGAAACAAGCCGCTTCGACAGTT
>JBFEXG010000148.1:0-6140 GCA_041546005.1 Paracoccaceae bacterium | reverse complement strand
GGACTGTTCTCGGACGAGCCGAGCTGACGCCTTTCACGGACCGCACGCTTTCCAGCGCCGCCGCTCTCCAAGCCGACCTTGATCTCACACGCGAGCGTGGGTGGTCTTTCGACAGAGAGGAACGTTTCGCCGGCATGTCCTGCATCGGTGCCGCGATCCGCGACGCCCGCGGCGAGGTCGTGGCGGGCGTGTCGATCTCGGGCCCGTCGATCCGATTTGCCGACGCCCGCATCGAGGCGTTTGGGCGGCGTGTGGCCGAGGCCGCTTCGGAAATCAGCCGCGGTATCGGAGGCGCTGGCTAAGCCTGCCTCCTGTCATTTCGATTGGCAAACAGGCGCAAAATCTCCAGACTGCGATTGACCGTTTTCCATTTCCTTGAGGTCAGAAATGGCCAGCACGCAGTCACCCCTGCTCGACCACTGCCCGCCCACTCTCCCGGCGGAAGCCTATTTTGATGCCGACTGGTATTCCCGTGAACAGCGCCTGATTTGGCAGCGCGAATGGGTCTATGCGGGCCGTTTGAGCGATCTGCCGAAAGGCGTGATGCGGCCGCTGACCGTCGGCGGCGCGGGTGTCATCTTGTGCCGTTCCTCTGAGGGCGAGGTAACCGCCTATCACAACACCTGCCGCCACCGCGGCTCGGAACTCTGCCGCGCCGAGCAGCCATTGGGCAAGATGATCCGCTGCCCCTATCACGCGTGGTCGTATGCAGCCGCTGACGGGCGGCTTGTTTCGACCGCTCATGCGACGCCGACGGATGACTTCGACAATGGCACGCACGGCCTCTTCCCTGTCGCTGTAACCCTCTGGAACGGCTTTATTTTCCTGAACGTCGCGGAAAAGCCCGCGCCGTTTGCGCCCGATCTCGGCCTCGATGCCTTTGCCAACTGGCCGATGGCCGATCTTGTCACTGGCCACCGCCTCGTGCGGGATCTAGCCTGCAACTGGAAGGTTTTTTGGGAGAACTACAACGAATGCCTGCACTGCCCCGGCATTCATCCCGAGCTGTCTGATCTGGTGCCAGTCTACCGCGAGGGGATCATGTCCGAGCCCGAGCGCCCGGGGTGGACCCCCGGAACCCCGACCGGCCACACGCTCAAGGAAGGCGCCGTCACCTGGACCCTTGATGGCCAACCCTGTGGGCCGACCTTCCCAAATCTGACCGAGGCCGAGCGCAAAACCGCCGCCAATTTCGTCACCATCTACCCCACCGCCTTCATTGTCGCCCATGTGGACTATGTGCGGATCGTCTCGCTCGTACCGACTGGCCCGGAAACCACCCGCCTCACAGCCGAGTGGCTCTTTGCTCCGGCGACTATGGCGCAGGAGGGATTTGACCCGGTCAAAGTCGCGGCTTTTGCGAAGATTGTGCTCGAACAAGATGCAGATGCGTCGGAAATGAACCAGCGCGGCATAAAATCCCCTCGATATTCCTCAGGAAGGCTCATGCCGCAGGAATTCGATATTCACAATTTCCACAACTGGGTGCTTGCGAGGGTGAAGAATGCTTGAGACGCTAGACGGGGCCGCGCCACTTCCGGGGGCCGCCAGCCAATGGGAGCAGAGCGGCTTGCGGCTCAAGACCTTGCTGGCCGAATGCGATCGCTATCTTGCCAACCTTTCCGGCCCCGGTGTTGCCGAGGTCCGCGCCGGCCTCGCCCCCGCTCTCGTGACAGAGATTGGGCCCGTCCCTCGCCCGCCCGAAGGCACAAACGCCGTTGTCTCGGCCCATCTTGCCACGGCGCTTGCCGCGCTTGAAGCCACACATCCCGAGCTGGCCGCCGCTATCGCCGCATCGGCCGGCGATCTTGAATGGATCACTTATGGCGAATACCCACCCGACGAGATTGGCGCCGATTTCCTGACAGGGCATGCCTATACCGAAATGGTCGGGCCAAAGGCGCCGGTCTTTGCTCAGGACTACGATCTCGGGATCTTCCTGATCGCGCCCAACGTCCTTTACCGCGATCACCACCATCCGGCACCCGAGCTCTACGCCCCGCTCACCGGCCCCCATGGCTGGCGCTTTGGGCCGACCGATCCGTTCAGGATCAAGCCAGCCCATGATCCGGTGTGGAATCCGCCCAACGCCCCGCACATGACCAAGGTCGGGCCGGTGCCTTTCCTCTGCATTTTCGGCTGGACGAAAGACGTTCGACTGCCTGCAAAGGTCATCACAGCACAGGACTGGGCGACGCTCGAAACGCTGCGGATCGCACCGGCACAAAGCTAGAGCCATCCTCGAAACAGCGCCTTGCACCAAAGCGGCACAGGCCTGACCCAGCATCAGGGCTAGATTCTTGCAGATCAGCGTATTGTCCGCCGAGTTTCGCGGTCAACTCGACCTATTCTCCAAAGAATTTCGCGGAAGAAGTTTCAAGTTAGAGAGCTGATTGAGTGAACGGCCTCATTGGTCAGGACGGCGCGACAAATTTAGGCAGGATCGCAAGTACCAACCATTTTCATTAGAAACTATCGCGACTTTACGCCTTTGCTTTGCGACCCATTGGCTACACCCAAACACCTCATCGGCACACCAAGTCTCGCCATGTCTACCTGACGGTAGACCTGTCGGAAATTTCCCCTAATCTCTTGCTGGAAGTCATAAGAAAAAATGCCAATGACGGAGGAAGAAGATGGGAGCCAGTGCTGACGGCGAACTCTACCACGACAAAATGATCGGAATGCTCGAGGCCCTCTGGGGTGAGGGCTATCTCTCGCCCGGTGGCCCGGATGAGATTGCCCGGTTGGTCGGCGACGACGACCTCACCGGTTGCTCTATCCTCGACATCGGCTGCGGCGCGGGCGGCATCGAGGTCGCCCTCGTGCAAACCCACGGCGCGGGATACGTCACGGGCATTGATGTCGAGGATACCGTCCTCAACCACGCGCGTGCACTGATGGCCAAGGCCGGAATCGGGGATCGGGTTGGCCTCGTCAAGGTCGCCCCTGGTCCCCTTCCCTTTCCGCCGGAGACATTCGACGTGGTGTTTTCGAAAGACTCCATCGTCCACATTCCCGACAAGCACACCATGATGCGCGAGGTCTTCCGGGTTCTGAAGCCGGGCGGGCGATTTATCGCGTCCGACTGGCTCATCGGACACGACGGCGAGCCCAGCGCCGAGATGGTGGACTACATCAAATCTGAAGGGTTGGATTTCGGCATGGCCTCGCCCAGCCGCTACATGGACGCGATGCAAGCGGCAGGCTTTCAAGAGGCCAAAACCACGAGCCGCAACGCTTGGTATCGCGAGGTTGCCCGCACCGAGCTCGAGCGCCTGCGCGGCCCCGTGGGGGAAGCCGCGGCCAAGATCGTGGGCGCAGATTTCGTAGCCGAAAACTGCGGCATCTGGGAGCGGATGATTCCGGTTCTCGATCAGGGCGAGCATTGCCCGACCCACCTTCGGGCCGTCAAACCCGCCTAGCCCTTCGGACGCATCGCCGAATGCGGGAGCCGGATCGGAAACCGTTCACGGATGCGCTTGTCGATCTGAGGCGGGATGGCGCGGACGAAATGCTTGGCCAAAAGCTCGCCCGCCCGCGCATGGGCGCGCTCGTCCATCGTGCTTGAACCTTCCGCATTCCAGACCTGCACCGAGGCGCGATCGGCGGTTTCGGGATAGACATATTCCGTTTCCATCGACCGCAGCGTATCGGCAGCCCCAAGATAATGCCCCGCGCCCATGACCGCGGCCTTGATCGTCTCGACGCTGAGAGTCTCGTCCGTCACTTCGATCCCGCGCACCACCCGCTGCGCCATCCCCAGCATATCGTTGTCGATCACAAGCGCCTCGATGGAACAGCCCATCAGGCTCGCCATCATGCCCGCCGATTCAAGGATGCGGTTGGCGCCCGCAAGGCCTGCGACCACCGAGGCGATCCCCTTCTCATAGCCCATCTGCGCGTCCGGCATCTTGGCGTCCGACATCGAGGCGGCGACGGTCGTCGGCAGATCGTAAAACCGCCCGATCTGGGCAATCGCGGCCATCGACACGGCAACCTCGGCCGAGCCGCCGGCAAAGGAGCCGGTGCGCAGATCGACCGCAAAGGGCCATGCGGCGAAAGACATCGGGCAGCCGGGCCGGACCATATTGACGACCGCGAGGCAGGCGAGCGCTTCGGCTGTCACCTGCACCAGCGATCCCGCAAGGAAAGATGGCGCGGTAGCCCCCGATTGCGGGGCGATGGCGATATCGTTAATGAGGCCGCGGCGGCTGGTCTCGACCAAAACGTCAAGGTTATCCTGCGCAAACCGCAGGGGCGAGACGATCGGGCAGCCGCCAAAGCTCGCGAAGGGCCGCTCGCGGAAGGCCTTTTCCGAGCCTGCGACCATCGCATAAAGCTCCATCGCGGCGGGTATGGATTTGACCGTGTTGAACGTGTGTTCGACAGGTTTTGTCGTCCCCGACAAAACCGCGTAGACCACGTTGATATCGTGCTCGAATAGATTTTCGATCTCGGTCGGAACCACGGTCTGCCCGAACTGGTGGATATTCGGCAGGGCATCGACAACGCGGGCGGTGTCGTAGAGATCGCGCAGAGTCGAAGGGCGATAGGTGCGGGTCTCGTAATCGAGCATCGAGACCGCCTCGCCCGAGGTGCAATAATTGACCTTATTGCCACCCACGACCACATCGGCATGGGCCGGATCGCGGCTGTAGATCGTATATTCCTTGGCCGCACCGGCCAGCAGGTCTTCGACCAGCGCCCTTGGAAAAACCAGCCGACCCTCGCTGTTCAGATGGCACCCTTTGGCCGTGGCCAGTTCGATAACCTCATCTGTCGGAGAACCAACGCCCACATCTGATAGGATATCGAGCGCCGCATCGTGGATGCGCTCCAGATCTCGGGATGAGAGCGGATTGTAGCTCCCGCCTTCCATCCCAGCCCAGATGGGTTTGCGATCGGCCGCAGGTGCGGCTTCGCGCAGGGCGAGACGTGCAGCACGGCCACCGCCGCGGGCGCGACGCTCGGATACTACTGGATCACTCATCAAAAACTCAAAAATTCAAGGGCGGGGTCGCGGTTCGCCGCGGGTGCACAAAGAAGGGCCGATCGACGATCATCACCCGCTCCATCCGGCGCTGCCATTCGATCTCGCGCTGGAGATAGATCTCGACCCAAAGATCGTCTTTCACCTCTTGCCCATAGGGCGCCTCAAGCCAGGCATAGGCGATGTTGCGCTTGGTCGTGGCCGACCAGAGCGCCGAGGTCACAAAGCCGACCTCGCGGGTCTTGCGATGATAGACGAGCGCGTGATGGGCGGGCTTGTCTTTCGAGATCTCGATGGCGACGAGCTTGCGCTTGGGGGCCGCGACGGAAAGCTCCTGCAAAGCCCGCTTGCCGTTGTAATGCGGCTTGTCGAAGGTCACGAGCCAGTCGAGCCCGATCTCGAAAGGGTTGCGGGCGCGGTTCACCCGCAGGTTCGTCTGGGACGAGATGAAATCGACCCGCGGCAGAAGGAATCCCGCCTCGATTCGCGCCATCTCGAGCGCCTCGTAGCCGATGATCCGCACGCCGCGCAGCTGGCCTGCGGCATGGACCGCATCCCAGACCGCGAGCGCATCCTTGGGCGCCATGACCAGCTCGTATCCCAGATCGCCGGTAAAGCCGGTGCGCGAGATCATCACCCTTTTGCCCGCGATTTTGATGTCGCGGATGTCGAAGGGACGCATCGTCTCGATCTCTTTGATCTTCAGATCGCGCAGGGTGGCGGCGGTCGTTGGCCCTTGAAAGGCAAAGCCTGCGAGGTCGTGGGTGACTTCGGTCACCTCCACGTCAAAGCCCCAGGCGATGTCCTTGATCCAGAGAAGCTGTGGCTCTTGGCAGAAGAGCAGGAACTCGTCCTCCGAACGGCGGAAGAGGGTGCCGTCATCGACGACATTGCCATCCTCGTCGCACCAGATCACATAGCTGACCCGCCCCGGCTTTTGCTTGCGCACATCGCGGGTCACCATGCGGTTCATCACCGCCTCGGCTTCGGGGCCCTTGATGCGGAATTTGCACATGGGCGAGATGTCGAAGAGGGTCGACTGGTTGCGGATAGCGAAATATTCGAACTCGGCAGTATCGAGCACGCCAGGCGAGGCATAGCCGTTCCAGTTCATCCAGCTGTGCTGAAAATTCTCGGCGGCGATGCG
>JBFEXG010000083.1:0-9392 GCA_041546005.1 Paracoccaceae bacterium | reverse complement strand
CCTTGAAGTTGTTCCACAGGCCGATGAACTTGCCCGGAGCCACCGGTGCCAGCAACGTGACATCGGCCAGCGGGATCGCCTCACCAACCGCCTGATCCGAACCGAGCGCCGCGCGCGGGTGCAACATGTCGCCCACGATGACACCGGTCACTTCGGTTCCATCGCTCGTTGTTCCGCGTGCCCACTTCATACCGTCGTCTCCTTGAAATTTGACTGCGCATGGCTTTCGAAATCGTATCTACCAACGCCTTGGCGCCATTGTCTCAGGCTGCGTTGCCGCACCCTTCCCAGTGGACTGCTGGGTCACAGGACGGATCGAATAGTCCAGCAACATTTCCTCATCTCGACGATCGCAACCTAAGAATGGTTTGCCCGTACGGTGTGGTTTCCCGTATCAGGGGGGCGTAGAACCGGCGAATGTCTCTTGTGGCAAGCCTCACCGCAGCATCATGGCCGGGTGACTAAGGTCGGCTCTGGACCGCAAGTTACCTTTCGACGCTCTGGAACCTGAAGTTGGCTTGGTGGCGAAACCGGATTCTAAGAACTTGACCACTCCATTATTAGCGGTTTCGCCGTTCCGCACCAAACTCTCCAACCAATACCGCAACGTCAACAGCCACCCAAAGGGCGCTTTCCGCGTTGTGTTGCAGGGCCAAAGCATGCCTTCGTACACTGCTAGGGCTTTCAGGCCATCGCTAGGTCCGCGCCGCCGCGGGCCTTTTGCGTTTCACAAAACAGCTTTGACAGCGGCGACGCCGGCCCAGGCGGAGAGGCCGGTCAGGACAGTGCCCCAGATGACATCAACCGCGACCATCGACGGGCTCCAGTTCTTGAGCGTCGCGTAGTTGGTGAATTCATAGGTTCCGTAGGCGATCGCCCCGAGGAAGGCGCCTGCGAATAGGGCGTGGCTGGTGACGCCTGACTTCAATGCCGGCATCGATACAAACCAGACGATTCCCGCCACGTAGAATAGATAGAAGCCTACCGCAGGCAGAAGGCGGACGTCGTCGAGCAGCCAATCTCCGATATGTTCGGAAAAGAGCGGGCGCATCACAAATTTTAGCATGATCGCGTCGAGCGCCAAAAAGACGACGACGGTCAGAGTATAGACGGCTGCGAGTTCCACGTTGGTTCTCCTCAATGTGTTTCAGGGTCGATACGGCGCTCCCGCTCAAACGGATCATTTTGCCCTGAACTGATCTGAATGGCTTTGTCATGCGTACTGCTTCTGAAATCAGCGAAGCGGGGTTCCCAAAGTGCCATTTGATCTCACGAAAAAGAAACGGATTGCCGTGATTGGTGGCGGTGTGTCTGGATTGGGAGCTGCCTATATGTTGGCGCCCGACAACGAGGTTGTTCTGTTCGAAGCATCGGCACGGCTTGGTGGGCACGCCCGGACTGTGCTTGCAGGGCGGCGCGGAGAGACCGCGGTCGACACCGGCTTTATCGTCTTCAACTACCATACCTATCCGCACCTGACGCAGATGTTTCGGGATCTCGATGTCCCGGTCAAGAAGAGCGACATGAGCTTCGGCGTCTCCATCAACGACGGCGGGCTGGAATACAGCATGCGTGATCTGTCCGCTCTCACGGCGCAAAAGCGCAATCTTGCTCGGCCTCAGTTCTGGCGGATGCTCGGCGATATCGTGCGGTTCAACAAAAGCGCAGTTGCCGCGGCGCAGGATCCTGATCTGCCGCTTGGCGAGTTTCTTGATCAGCTCAACATGGGGGAGTGGTTCCGCAACTATTACCTTCTGCCCATGTCCGGCGCGATTTGGTCGTCGACACCTGAGCAGATGGAAAGCTTTCCAGCGCGATCCTTGGTTCAGTTCTTTGACAACCATGCGCTCCTCACGCCCAATACCCATCAGTGGTATACGGTCGATGGCGGGTCGATCGCTTATGTGACGCGTATTGCCGCCGCCATCCGGTCGGCCGGCGGCGATATCCGGACTGGATCGCCGGTTGTATCGGTCACAAGAAGCGACTTTGGCGTCGAAATCCGGCGTCGCGGTGGACTGCCGGAAATCTTTGACGAAGTGGTTTTCGCCTGCCACTCGGATCAAGCGCTGGCGCTTCTTTCGGACCCAACGGCAAAAGAGAAGTCGATCCTCGGCAACGTTCGATACCAGCCCAACCGTGCGGTGCTGCACCGCGACACAAGTCAGATGCCAAATCGCAAACGGGCTTGGGCCTCATGGGTCTACAAGAGCTCGACCGACCGTCCTGCAGCGCGGATTGGCTTGACCTATTGGATGAACCGGCTTCAGGGCCTCGACCCTTCAGATCCGCTTTTCGTTTCTCTCAATCCGGAAACCGAGATCCCCGATCACCTTGTTTATGAGGAAACCGAATTCGCCCATCCCGTGTTCGATCGTGCGGCCATTCGAGCTCAGGCCGAGCTTCGGCTCGTGCAGGGGCAGAACAAGACATGGTTCTGCGGTGCCTGGACCCGTCACGGCTTTCACGAAGATGGCTATGCCAGCGCGGTTGCTGTTGTTGAACGTCTCAAGGCGGGGATGCTGGCGGCATGAGACCTCAGCACATCAAGGCAACGACGACGCACAAGCGACTGGGGGGCGAGTCCAACAGCTTTCGCTATGGGGTCGATTATCTGCTGCTAGAACCGGAAAAGATTGAAGAGGCGCCCGCCTTGTTTTCCGCCAATGGCGCGAACCTTGTGTCCTATCATGACCGCGATCACGGTGGCGCGCGAGGGGATGGGCAGGGGGCACAATGGGTGCGCGACAGGCTCGGAGACGCGGGCATCCCGATCGAACAGGGCTGGCGGGTTCTTCTCCTCGCCCAGCCGCGCATGCTCGGCACGCGCTTCACGCCGGTCAGCTTTTGGATGGTTGTCGATGCGCAAGAAGCGCTCAGGGTCGTGATTGCCGAGGTCAACAACACCTTCGGCGACAGGCACAGCTATCTTTGCGCGCATCCGGATATGGCGCCGATCAAGCCCTCGGATGAAATGGTGGCGCAGAAGCTCTTGCATGTGTCGCCGTTTCAGCCGGTTGCGGGGGAATACAGGTTTCATTTTGCTCTGACGACAGATGAAGTTTCCGTGCGTATCGACTATCGCCATGGAAAAGGCGGCCTTTTGGCGACGCTCGACGGCGCTCGGGAAGAGATGACCACAGCCGGCCTGGTTGCCTCTCTCGTGCGTCGGCCTTTTGGCTCGCTCCGTGTCCTTGCCCTAATTCACTGGCAAGCGCTCAAGCTTTGGAGCGCCCGCGCAAGGTTTCACAGGCGCCCGTTGCCGCCGGTGCAAGAATTGAGCCGCTGATATGGACCGGTCTCTTGCAGGAAAAACCTATTGGCTGGTTGGCGCGAGCTTTGGCATTGGCGCAGCACTCGCACGCGAACTGGATCGTCGGGGGGGCCGCTTGGTCCTGTCTGGACGAACCCCTGAGAGGCTTGCGGATGTCTCTGCAACGCTCTCTGGGCCTGCAAAGATTGTCCGGTGCGATGTGACCGACAGCGCCTCGGTGGCCCAAGCCGTCAGCGACGCGGGGGAGATCGACGGGGTGATCTATATGGCCGGGGACTATGATCCCATGACGGCCGCCAATTGGAATTCGGAGCGGGCGCTGCGGATAGCAGACGTGAATTTCAACGGCGCGCTGCGGGTCTTTGGCGCAGTTGTCCCTGCCTTTGCCAAGCGAGATCGCGGCCATGTTGTGGTGGTCGGATCGCTCGCCGGCTTCACCGGCCTTCCCGGGGCGATTGGATACGGGTCGAGCAAGGCCGCGATCATGCAGTTGGCCAAAGATATGCGCGCAGACTTGAAGGCAACAGGTGTTCGGGTCCAGCTTGTGAACCCGGGATTTGTCGATACCCGCCTGACGCAGAAGAACGGCTTTCGTATGCCATTCATCATGACCGACGAAAAAGCCGCCCGGATCATCGCCGATCACATGACGCGCCGCCGGTTCTCTCGCAGCTTTCCCTCACTTTTCTCGTGGGTGTTCCGGCTGCTGGGTATCCGCGACCTTCTTCGGGCCTAGCCAGCAGTTGCGGCCGCCAGTGCATAGAGCTCGCTCGGCTCGATCCTGAGGTCGAAGCCGAGCTTGATCCCGACCCCAAGCACGAGCGCAGCAAGAAGAATTCGCAGCTGCTCGCCCCGCAGCTTTGCCCCGAAGCGAGAGCCGATCTGCGCCCCGACGACGCCTCCGATTAGCAGGAGTAGGGCGAGGACCATGTCAACCGTGTGGTTGGTTATGGCGTGCATCATCGTGTTGAACGCGGCCACAAAGATGATCTGGAAAAGGGAGGTTCCAACAACAACCTTGGTCGGCATGTGCAGCAGATAGATCATCGCCGGCACCATGATAAAGCCGCCTCCGACCCCCATAACCGCACCGAGAAGGCCGACAAGTGCGCCGACAAGAAGCGGCGGAATGACCGAGATATAAAGGCCGGATACGCGGAATTTGACCTTGAAGGGCAGCTTGTGAATCCAGCTGTGCTTGCGCCGCTTGGGCGCCTTCTTGCCGCTTTGGATGAAGGCCTGGACACTCTCGATCATCATCAGAGAGCCGATGCCGCCCAAGAAGAAGACATAGCAAAGATTGACGAAGAGATCGACTTGCCCAAGAGATTTCAGATAGTTGAAGATCTGAACGCCGACTGCAGAGCCGGCGAGGCCTCCGATCAACAGAACCGTTCCCATCCAGAAATCCACACCCCGCCGCCGCACATGGGCCATGAGCGCCGAGACCGAGCTGGCAACGATCTGGTTTGCGGACGTCGCAACCGCGACCGCAGGAGGGATGCCCACGAAGAACAAAAGCGGCGTGATCAGAAACCCGCCACCCACACCGAAGAGGCCCGAGAGGATTCCGACAGCACCTCCAATCCCGAGGAGGAGGAACAGATTGACCGACACCTCGGCCACGGGAAGGTAGAAGTACATGTGGAGCGGTTCCGAATTGTTAGCTCGGCCCGGGGCAGCGTCGATCCGGCGTCGTCGGGGGCCCTCCGTGTCTCAGGCCTAGGTTACAAACGGCCAAGAGGCAACATGCGGGTTCGCAAAATCAGAGCGTCCAACTGCGAAGTAGCGTCGCAGCCGGAATCCTGCCGGACAGCAAAAGGGCGCCCTTGGGCGCCCTTTCTTTGGTCTAGTTGACGTCCTTGTAGCTCACGCCCTTTACATCCTCGCCCGGCGCGGTCTTTTCGCGGCGGACGATGAGGCGGTTCAGCGCGTTGATATAGGCTTTGACCGAGGCCACGACCGTATCGGTATCGGCCGATTGTCCGGTGGCGATGCGCCCGTCTTCCTCAAGGCGAACCGAAACGGTCGCCTGCGCGTCGGTGCCCTCGGTCACGGCGTTGACCTGATAGAGCTGCAGCCGCGCGCTGTGCTTGAAGATGGCTTTTACCGCGTTGAAGGCGGAATCGACCGGGCCATCGCCCGTGGCGTGAACCGATTTCTCCTCGCCGTCGATCTCGAGCGTCAGATCGGCGGTTTGCGGCCCTTCGGTGCCACAGACAACGCGCAGGTGCTTGAGCTTGAGGTGATCCTCGACCGTATCGTTCTGGCGGATCAAAGCGATGAGGTCGTCGTCGTAGACCTCTTTCTTGCGGTCGGCCAGATCCTTGAAGCGCACGAAAATATCGTTGAGCTGATTGTCGGCCAGCTCATACCCCAGTTCCTTTAGCTTGGCCCGCAGCGCGGCGCGGCCCGAGTGTTTGCCCAAGGGCAGAGAGGTGCCCGAGAGGCCCACGTCCGACGGGCGCATGATCTCGAAGGTTTCCGAGTTCTTCAGCATCCCGTCCTGATGGATGCCGCTCTCATGGGCGAAGGCGTTCTTGCCGACGATGGCCTTGTTGAACTGAACCGGAAAGCCCGAGACGGTGGCGACGCGCCGCGAGATGTTCATGATCTTGGTGGTATCGACGCCGGTATAGTAGGGCATGATATCGCCCCGCACCTTGAGCGCCATGACCACCTCTTCCAGCGCGGTATTGCCCGCGCGTTCGCCAAGGCCGTTGATCGTGCATTCGATCTGGCGCGCACCGCCCAGAACGGCCGCCAAAGCGTTGGCCGTCGCCATGCCGAGGTCGTTGTGGCAGTGGGTGGCGAAGATGATGTCATCCGCGCCCGGCACGGTCTCAAGGAGCCGCTTGATGAGGTCGGCGCTTTCGGCCGGCGCGGTGTAGCCCACGGTATCGGGGATGTTGATCGTCGTGGCGCCGGCTTTGATGGCGATTTCGACCACGCGGCAGAGATAATCCCACTCGGTCCGCGTCGCATCCATCGGCGACCACTGGACGTTGTCGCAGAGGTTGCGCGCGTGGGTCACGGTATCGTGGATGCGCTCGGCCATCTGGTCCATGTCGAGGTTGGGGATGGCGCGGTGCAGGGGCGAGGTGCCGATGAAAGTGTGGATGCGCGGCGATTTCGCGTGCTTCACCGCTTCCCAGCAGCGGTCGATATCCTTGTAGTTGGCGCGGGCGAGGCCACAGATCGTGGCGTTCTTCGTCCGCTCGGCAATCTCGCTCACGGCGCGGAAATCGCCTTCCGAGGCGATCGGAAAGCCGGCCTCGATGATATCGACGCCCATCTCGTCCAAGAGCTCGGCAATCTCGAGCTTTTCTTCATGGGTCATGGTCGCGCCGGGCGATTGTTCGCCGTCACGCAGGGTGGTGTCGAAAATCAACACGCGGTCTTTTGTCATGGGTCTGTTCCTTGGTCCTTAGCGTTTCGATCCGGCGCTGATCCTCCCCTGAGCGGTCGCGCCGAATGGCACGCTCAGAGGCGGCTAAGGAGAAGCAGGCTCAGCAGGCCAAGCCCGCGAGAAATCGGCTGATACTGATCGGCGCGGTTTTTCATGGCCGCGACTATAGCCGCCTTTCTGGCGAGGAAAAGAGCTTTTGGCCGGTTTTGTTCAGTTTCCGGCAGGCTCGGCGGGGGCCTCGGCGGGTGCAGCTTCGATAAACGCGCCCTCCTGCCAATCGCCTTCCGCCGTTTCGCCGGTGGCATAGCGCATGATTCCGGTGCCCTGACGGTAGCCGCCTTCGAACATCCCTTCATACACATCGCCGTTGGGATAGGTGGCAATGCCGAAGCCGGAAATCTTGCCTTCGCTGAAGTCACCCTCATAGACAAAGCCATCGGCCATGGTGATCTTTCCCTTGCCGTGGCGGCGATCTTCGCTGAACTCGCCCACATAGACCGACCCGTCGGGATAGGTTGCTGTGCCTTGGCCGTGGCGCTGGCCGTTTTTCCAAGCGCCATCGTAGATGTAGCCATCGGGCAAGGTCATCTTGCCTTGACCGTCATTCTTGGCGTTCAGGAAGCCTCCGATATAAACGGTCCCATTGGCATAAGTCGCCGTGCCGCTGCCGCTGATGACGCCAGCTTTCCATTCGCCCTCATAGGTCGAGCCGTCCGGATAGGTGATCTTGCCGTTGCCTTCGGGCAGATCGAGATGGAAGGCTCCGACATAAACCGAGCCATCGGGATAGGTCACCTGGCCCTGCCCTTCGATCCGGCCCTCGGCCCAGTCGCCGGAGTAGGTATAGCCGTCGATACCTCTGAAATTGCCCTGACCGTGGCGCTTGTCGTTCTGGAAACCGCCCTGATACACATCGCCATTGGCATAGGTCACCGTGCCTGTGCCTTGCCGCCGACCCGCCACAAGATCGCCCTCGTAGATATCGCCGTTGGGCTGAATGAGCTTGCCTTGGCCTTCGATCTGGCCGCCCACCCATGTGCCGACATAGGTCAGCCCGTCGGGCATCGTTAGCGTGCCCGCGCCTTCGCGTTCATCATTGGCGAGCATCCCCTCATAGATCGCGCCGTCTGGATAGGTGACCTTGCCTTCGCCTTCCTTGACCCCGTTGACCCATGGGCCGGTATAGGAATAGCCCGTTGGGCTCGTCATCGTGCCGATGCCGTGATGCATGGCGTTGCGGAAATCGCCCTCGTAGACGACGCCATTGGCATAATGGGCAATCCCCTGACCCGAGATATTTCCATCAACCCAAGTGCCTTCGTAGGTGCCGCCATCGGCGAAGGTGATCTTGCCGGTGCCTTCGGGCTTACCCTTGGCAAACGCGCCCTCATAGATCGATCCATTGGGGAACCGCGCAACGCCTTGACCGCGGATTTCGCCCTCGAACCACTCGCCAGTGTATTCATAGCCGTTTGGAAGACGATAGGTGCCGATCCCGTGCTGGCGTCCGTTGAGAAAACCGCCTTCATAGACGCCGCCATCGTCATATTGCTTGGTCTGCACGCTCTGCGCCCAAAGCGATGCGGGCAAAACGGCCAAAAGCACAGCGGTTGCAGCGAAGGAGCCCATGCGGGCGCGGATCCGGAAGGTCATTGGTCGGGTTCCCTGTGTCAGCCTCCAGAGACTAGAGGAGCCTTTCCGCGCAGACAACGGGGTTGGCAGCATTCAGCTTTTCCTTGCCGGTCGTTCTGATAAACCGGAGCAAATCTAACCGTGAGAAGATCATGACCGACCGGTTCCGCCTGACCCTAGCGCAATTGAATGCCACCGTGGGCGATCTTGAGGGAAACGCGCGCCGGGCCAAAGAGGCTTGGGACGCCGCGCGCGAGGCGGGTGCCGATATGGTGGCCCTGCCCGAGATGTTCGTGACCGGCTATTCGACGCAGGATCTTGTCATGAAGCCTGCGTTCTTTGTTCAGGCCGAGGAAACAATTGAGCGTCTGGCGCAAGATTGCGCCGATGGGCCGATGATTGGAATCGGAGGCCCCTACGTTGCCGACGATCGTCTCTACAATGCCTATTATATCCTCAAAGGCGGGCGCGTCGTGGCGCGCGCTCTCAAGCATTATTTGCCGAACTACGATGTGTTCGATGAAGTGAGGCAGTTTCGCCGAGGCCCTATTCAGGGTGTCTACGATGCGGGCCCGCTGCGGATCGGCTCGCCCATTTGCGAAGATTCCTGGTATGTCGATGTCTGTGAAACCCTCGTCGAAAGCGGCGCCGAGTTGATCCTCGTGCCGAACGGGTCACCCTATTATCGCGGCAAGTTTGACCGGCGGATGAACGCGATGGTTTCTCGGGTGGTCGAGAACAACGTGCCACTCGTCTATCTCAACCTCGTGGGCGGGCAGGATGATCAGGTGTTTGACGGTGGCTCGTTCGTGCTCAATCGGGGCGGAAAGCTCGCGATGAAGCTGCCTCTTTTCGAAGAGGCCATTGCCCATGTCGATTTTGTCCGCGGCGAAGATGGCTGGGAAGCCATGGAGGGCGAGAAAGCAAATCTGCCCAGCGATTTCGAGCGCGACTATCACGCCATGGTCGTCTCGGTGCGGGACTATTTCCGCAAGACCGGATTCAGCAAAGCTCTGCTCGGCCTTTCCGGCGGGGTCGACAGCGCCATCGTCGCGGCGATTGCCGTGGACGCGCTTG
>JBFEXG010000064.1:0-10432 GCA_041546005.1 Paracoccaceae bacterium | reverse complement strand
GGTTCTGCCGGCTGGCACCGAAATGGTGATGCCGGGCGACAACCTGAAGTTCACCGTTGAACTGATCGCCCCGATCGCCATGGAAGACGGCCTGCGCTTCGCCATCCGCGAAGGCGGCCGCACCGTCGGCGCCGGCGTCGTCTCGAAAATCATCGAGTAATCGACGATCAAGATCTGATTGAGGGGCTGCCTTCGGGCGGCCCCTTTTTCTTTGCCAATTCGCTCTTTTGGCGGCAGAGATCGTCGGGCGAACTAGGGGCAGAGCGTGACAGGGTCAATTCACCGCAACGCGGATTTCATGAAGCTCTGGGCGGCGCAGGCCATCAGCGCCGTGGGCGCGCGGATAACGCGCACTGTCCTGCCGATCATCGCGATCCTTCTGATCGATGCCACGCCGACCGAGATCGCCATCTTGGCGGCCCTCGGCTTTGCGCCGAGTGTGATCGTCGGTCTTTTCGCGGGCGGCCTTGTTGACCGCCGCGCCAAGCGCCCTCTGATGATCGCCGCCGATCTTTTCCGCGCGGTCGTTATCCTTTCAATCCCTCTGGCCGCCAATAGCGGCGTTCTTTCGATGGGACAGATCTATCTTGTGGCGGTCCTGACGGGGGCCGCATCATCGCTCTTTGATATTGCCGACAAAACCTTTCTGCCTGCGATCTTGCCGAACGAGCAGCTTGTCGACGGCAATGCGAGGCTCGAAGCCTCTGATGCAGTAGCCGAGGGCATCGGGCCTTGGCTCGGCGGCGCGCTTGTCGGCCTCGTTGGCGCGCCGATGGCTCTTGTATTCGATGCGGCAAGCTATCTGTGGTCTGCCATCATGCTCGGCCTCGTCCGGCGTGAGCCGCCGGTCGAAGTCGCGCCCGAAGAACAGGCAGGCGCACATATCTTCGCGGACGCGCATGCAGGTCTCCGGGCGATATTGGACAGGGCCATGATCGCGCGGATGCTGTGGGCCGGTGTCATCCTCTCGCTGTCAGGCGGCTTCTTTATGGGGCTCTATATGGTGGTGACGATCGATCTGCTGGCGCTCTCGCCAACGATGGTCGGGGCGATCATTGGAGTTGGCGGTCTGGGAGGTTTTCTTGGGGCCATCGCAGCGCCGCGAATGCGGAAAAGCTTTGGCGCCTACCGCGCGATGATCGTCGGGATCGCGATCGCTGCAATCTTCAATTTCTCTATACCGGTGTCCCTGGTTTTCCCTGTGTCGGCGGTTCCTCTTTTGATCTCAGCTCAGCTGTTCGGCGATGGCTTCATGACGATGTCTGCGATCATGGCCATCAGTCTCCGGCAAGAAGTCATGCGCAAAGACCTCCTCGGCCGCGTGAATGCAACCTTTCACCTGGCGGAGTCTGGCTCTCTGGTCGCGGGCGCGCTTATGGCGGCGGCCCTTGTTCTATGGGTTCCGGTGGAGTGGGTCATCTGGGGGGCGACCCTAGGGGGCGTAGCGGCCGTGCCCGTCTTGTTGAGCTATCGTCCGAGCCACGAAGAACGGCACTAGTCTCCGGCGGGAAGACCAACAAGAGCGTCCGCTTCGGCGGTGGCGGCATCAAGCGCGTCAGATAGGCGGTTTAGCAGATCGGCCCTTTGGGCTTCGTCCATTTGGCGTGGTACGTCAGCGTCCCACCGCCGGTAGACCGCGGCGCCCCGACTGAAGGGCCAAGGGAAAAGCATCCGATCCCAGCCCGGAAGGCGCGACTGCCGCCGCACCGAATTGGCATGAAGAAACACCGGCAGCCCCGAGATTCGCGCCCATTCGAGCGGAGCCTCCTGCAAGACGCGGCGCGGGCCGAAAGGGCCGTCGCCCGTGATGCCGATGCTCGCGCCCGATCGGATCAGACGCAGGATCTGCCGTGACGCGCCCTTGTTCGACCGGCGAAAGTTCATCGAGAAGGGGGTTCCGTTGAAACGGCTGTGTGTTACCGCGCTGATCCGCCCGTCGCGGTTGGCGGCGGTTGGCACAGTGATTGGGGTCAGCCCTTGTGGCCAAAGCGGAATCGCCATGAGCGTCCGGCTGTGCCAGAGGAGGTAGATCACTGGCCCATCTTTCATCGCGGCGCGCAGTTCCTCTGCGCCGCGCACCTCCCAACGAGTCGTCCGGAAGACAAGCCAGATATAGGCCGCATAGATACGCCCGAGGAGCCTTTCGCCAACGTTGGTGGCCACGGGCATAGGCTCTGTGAGGTCTGTCTTGGTCGGCGCGGACATAGGGCTTCTCTTTGATATCCGCCCTTGTAGAAGGCGGGCCACTTTTCATGCAAGGCCAGTCTTGCAAGCGCCAAAGATTGCCGCTATTCGACAGGCCGACCTTAGGGGTATAGCTCAGCTGGTAGAGCGACGGTCTCCAAAACCGTAGGTCGCGGGTTCGAACCCTGCTGCCCCTGCCAATTCTCCATAATCTGCAACCACCCGCCCCATTGCCTTTGGGAGCGTGCCGGCGTGGATAGGGTTGAAAACCGCCCGCCAACTCCGTATGTCGCGGCAAACGTATTCGAAAGGTAGCCTCATGGCTCGCACCAGCCCAATCCAGTTCATTCAGCAGACCCGCGCCGAGATTGGCAAGGTTGTCTGGCCGTCGCGCCGCGAGGTTCTTTTGACGACCGGCATGGTTTTTCTGATGGCGACGCTGCTCGCCGTCTTCTTTTCGCTGATTGATCTCTTGATCCGTTTTGGGCTTCAGGGCGTCCTCAACTTCTTCGGATCCTGAACCCGAGGCGCTTTGCCCGGCCGGAAGAAATTGGCCTTTCCCCCTTGAAATCAATGGCCTTGGGGGGTATGAGCCACGGACTTCCGGATAGGGCGTGCGGCGAATCAAGTTGCGCGCCGCTTTTTATTTTCGGAAACAGGCGGTCTAACCGCTTGATGAATATGGAACTTTCGGTCGCAGGGCCGGTGACGACGAGGTGTCGAGAAACATGGCGAAACGTTGGTATTCGGTAAGCGTGCTCTCGAACTTCGAGAAGAAGATTGCCGAACAGATTCGTACCAAGGTCGCTGACCAGGGGCTCGAGGATCAGATCGACGAGGTTCTGGTGCCGACCGAAGAGGTCATCGAAGTGCGCCGCGGCAAGAAGGTTACCGCCGAGCGCCGCTTCATGCCGGGCTATGTTCTGGTGCACATGGAGATGTCGGACGAGGGCTATCACCTGATCAACTCGATCAACCGCGTGACCGGCTTCCTTGGCCCCCAGGGCCGACCGATGCCGATGCGCGATGCCGAGGTTCAGGCGATTCTCGGCCGGGTCGAAGAGGGCCAAGAGGCTCCGCGCACGCTGATCCACTTCGAGATCGGCGAAAAGGTCAAGGTGAGCGACGGCCCGTTCGAGGATTTCGACGGGATGGTCGAAGAGGTCGACGAAGACAATCAGCGCCTCAAGGTCACCGTTTCGATTTTTGGCCGGGCGACCCCGGTCGAGCTGGAATTCACTCAGGTCGCCAAGCAGGGCTGAGTGTCTCGCGTGGGAGGTGAGGGCAGCGCGCTGCCGGAGCCGGACCACACAACTTAGATCCCGGCCACGCGTGGTGCGGGAGTTGGAAAAAGGAGAGGCCAAATGGCCAAGAAAGTAATGGGCATGCTGAAGCTCCAAGTCGCCGCTGGCGATGCGAAGCCGTCGCCCCCCGTTGGTCCGGCTCTGGGTCAGCGCGGCATCAACATCATGGAATTCTGCAAGGCGTTCAACGCCAAGACCGCAGACATGGAAAAGGGCGCTCCGTGCCCGACCGTGATCACCTACTACCAGGACAAGTCGTTCACCTTCGAGATCAAGACGCCGCCGGCCTCTTACTATCTCAAGAAAGCCGCCAAGCTGTCGTCGGGCTCCAAGAAGCCGGGCAAAGAGACCGCTGGTTCCGTGACCGTCGCCCAAGTCCGTGAAATCGCCGAGGCCAAGATGAAAGACCTCAACGCGAATTCCGTCGAAGGCGCCATGCAGATCATCCTGGGCTCCGCCCGGTCGATGGGTATCGAGGTGAAGTAATGGCAAACGCTGGTAAACGTATTCGCGCTGCGCGCGAAGCTTTCGTTGGCAAGGAAAACCTTTCGGTCGCCGATGCGGTCGCTCTGGTGAAATCCAACGCCAAAGCCAAGTTCGACGAGACCATCGAGATCGCGATGAACCTCGGCGTCGACCCGCGCCACGCCGACCAGATGGTCCGCGGCACGGTCAACCTGCCGAACGGCACCGGTAAATCGGTCCGCGTCGCCGTTTTCGCTCGTGGCGACAAGGCTGACGAAGCCAAGAAAGCCGGAGCCGACATCGTTGGCGCCGAAGACCTGATGGAGATCGTTCAGTCGGGCAAGATCGACTTTGACCGCTGCATCGCCACCCCCGACATGATGCCGATCGTCGGCCGTCTGGGTAAGGTTCTTGGCCCGCGCAACCTGATGCCGAACCCGAAAATCGGCACCGTGACCGTTGACGTCGCCGAAGCTGTGACCGCTGCCAAAGGTGGCCAGGTTCAGTTCAAGGCCGAGAAGGCCGGTGTTGTTCATGCCGGTATCGGCAAGGCCTCGTTCGACGCCAAGAAGCTGGAAGAGAACCTTCTCGCTTTCGTTGACGCCGTCCAGAAAGCCAAGCCGTCGGGCGCCAAGGGCACCTACCTCAAGAAGGTTGCTCTCAGCTCGACCATGGGCCCGGGCGTGTCGGTCGACGTCGCTTCGGCGACCGGTAACTAAGAATTTCACCCCGGCTTTCGAGCCGGGATGAATGGCGGGGCCCCGCAAGGGCCTCGTCCTGTCCGAGACGGAGGGCGGGGGAAACCCGCTAAGTCCTTCCTGAGATGGGAAACGAGAAGAGATTTCCGTTTGGTTGCGCAGATGCGCCTCCTTCGGGCGATCAAGGCTCGGGACCCTGAAACGGACCCGAAGAGCCAGTGGATTATTCTGCTGGCAAACATGAGCCGGGGGTCAAAATCGGCCCCCATTACTTGGAGTGAAACTGTGGATAGAGCCCAGAAAGAGAAAGTGGTCGAGGAACTCGGCCAGATCTTTGAAAGCTCTGGCGTCGTAGTGGTTGCCCACTACGAAGGCATGACGGTTGCACAAATGCAGGACCTGCGCGCGAAAATGCGTGAAGTTGGCGGGTCCGTTCGCGTTGCCAAGAACAAGCTCGCCAAGATCGCCCTCGAGGGAAAGCCCTGCGCAAGCATCGCCGACTACCTCACGGGCATGACCGTGTTGTCCTATTCGGAAGACCCCGTGGCTGCTGCCAAGGTGGTCGACGCCTATGCGAAGACGAACGACAAGTTCGTCATCCTCGGCGGCGCAATGGGCGACTCGGCTCTGGATCCGGCCGGTGTCAAAGCCGTCGCACAAATGCCGTCGCGTGAAGAGCTCATCGCTCAGATCGTGTCCTGCATCGGTGCGCCCGCCTCGAACATCGCCGGCGCCATTGGCGCGCCTGCTTCGAACATCGCGAGCATTCTTTCGACCATCGAAGAGAAAGCTGCATAAGCAACCTGATTACCAGACGGGGCCGAATGGCCCTGACGTTGGAACACACATCAAACGAACGGAAAGCATAAAATGGCTGATCTGAAAAAACTTGCTGAAGAGATCGTGGGTCTGACCCTTCTCGAAGCCCAGGAACTGAAAAACATCCTGAAAGACGAGTACGGCATCGAGCCCGCCGCTGGCGGCGCCGTGATGATGGCTGGCCCGGCTGCTGGTGCAGCGGCTGCTGTCGAAGAAGAAAAGACCGAGTTCGACGTCGTCCTCAAGGACGCCGGCGCTCAGAAGATCAACGTGATCAAAGAAGTCCGCGCGATCACCGGTCTTGGTCTGAAAGAAGCCAAAGATCTCGTCGAAGCCGGTGGCAAGGTGAAAGAAGCCGCGCCGAAGGCCGAAGCCGAAGAGATCAAGGCGAAGCTCGAAGCCGCTGGCGCCAAGGTCGAACTGGCCTAAGCCAATTGGCAGGGGCGCGAGCCCCGAAACACAGGCTGGGCCCGCATTTTGCGGGTCCAGCCGAACCTGTCTTAGCAGGGGGCAAATCTGGCCCTCTTCTTGGACAGGTTCCGGATCGGGAGGCTTCCGGTGGGACGGAGGCCAGGAATAGACCGGAACTCATCCGCTCTCACACGGGCGCTGTGCCGCAGCCCAACGGCATGGACCCAGTAGAGAATTGAAAGGTGACGACGCACATGGCTCAGTCCTTCCTCGGCCAGAAACGCCTGCGCAAATATTACGGTAAAATCCGTGAAGTGCTGGAAATGCCGAACCTCATCGAGGTTCAGAAATCCTCCTACGACCTCTTCCTGCGGTCTGGCGACGCCTCCGAGCCCGCCGACGGCGAAGGGATCAAGGGTGTCTTCCAATCGGTCTTTCCGATCAAGGATTTCAACGAGACCGCCGTTCTCGAGTTTGTGAAATACGAGCTCGAAAAGCCCAAGTTCGACGTTGAAGAATGCATGCAGCGCGATCTGACCTATTCGGCCCCGCTGAAGGTTACGCTTCGCCTCATCGTGTTCGATGTCGACGAGGACACCGGCGCCAAGTCGGTCAAGGACATCAAAGAGCAGGACGTGTTCATGGGTGACATGCCGCTCATGACCCCGAACGGCACGTTCATCGTCAACGGCACCGAGCGCGTCATCGTTTCCCAGATGCACCGCAGCCCGGGCGTGTTCTTCGATCACGACAAGGGCAAGACCCACTCTTCGGGCAAGCTCCTGTTCGCCTGCCGCATCATCCCCTACCGCGGCTCGTGGCTCGATTTCGAATTCGACGCCAAAGACCTCGTCTTCGCGCGCATCGACCGTCGCCGCAAACTGCCGGTGACGACGCTCCTCTATGCGCTCGGCATGGATCAGGAAGGCATCATGGATGCCTACTACGATACCGTCGAGTACAAGCTCGAGAAGAAGGGCAAGAACTGGGTCACCAAGTTCTTCCCCGAGCGCGCCCGTGGCACCCGCCCGACCTATGACCTGATCGACGCCAAAACCGGCGAAGTGATTGCCAAGGCTGGCGAGAAGGTTACCCCGCGCACCGTCAAGAAGCTGATCGAAGAGGGCAAGGTCAGCGAGCTTCTGGTGCCGTTCGCGCATATCGCGGGCAAGTACGTCGCCAAGGACATCATCAACGAAGAGAACGGCGCCATCTACGTCGAGGCCGGTGACGAGCTCACCGCCGAGATCGATGCCGATGGCACCCTGATCGGTGGCACCGTCAAGGATCTGATCGACGCGGGCGTCAAGTCGGTCCCGGTTCTCGACATCGACAACATCAACGTCGGCCCCTACATGCGCAACACCATGGCCGCCGACAAGAACATGAACCGCGAAACCGCGCTCATGGATATCTACCGGGTTATGCGCCCGGGCGAGCCGCCGACCGTCGACGCCGCCTCGGCGCTGTTCGATACCCTGTTCTTCGACAGCGAGCGCTACGACCTCTCGGCCGTGGGTCGCGTGAAGATGAACATGCGCCTCGATCTCGATGCCGCTGATACCATGCGCACCCTGCGCAACGAAGACATCGTCTCCTGCGTCAAGGCTCTGGTCGAGCTGCGCGACGGCAAGGGCGAGGTCGACGACATCGACCACCTCGGCAACCGCCGCGTTCGTTCGGTTGGCGAGCTGATGGAAAACCAGTACCGCGTCGGCCTGCTCCGCATGGAGCGCGCGATCAAGGAGCGCATGTCGTCGGTCGAGATCGACACCGTCATGCCGCAAGACCTGATCAACGCGAAACCGGCTGCTGCCGCTGTGCGCGAGTTCTTCGGTTCCTCGCAGCTGTCGCAGTTCATGGACCAGACCAACCCGCTGTCGGAAGTCACCCACAAGCGGCGCCTCTCGGCTCTTGGGCCGGGCGGTCTGACCCGCGAGCGTGCGGGCTTCGAGGTCCGCGACGTGCACCCGACCCACTATGGCCGGATGTGCCCGATTGAGACGCCGGAAGGCCCGAACATCGGTCTGATCAACTCGCTGGCGACCTTCGCCCGCGTCAACAAGTATGGCTTCATCGAGACCCCCTACCGCAAAGTCATTGGCGGCAAGGTAACCGACGAAGTTCACTACATGTCGGCCACCGAAGAGATGCGTCATACCGTGGCTCAGGCCAACGCGACGCTCGACAAGGACGGCAACTTCATCAACGACCTCGTGTCGACCCGTCAATCGGGCGAATACACGCTCGCCCCGCGCGAGAATGTAGACCTCATCGACGTGTCGCCCAAACAGCTCGTGTCGGTCGCGGCCTCGCTCATTCCGTTCCTCGAGAATGACGACGCCAACCGCGCTCTGATGGGTTCGAACATGCAGCGTCAGGCGGTTCCGCTCCTGCAGGCCGAAGCGCCGCTCGTCGGCACCGGTATCGAAGGCGTTGTCGCTCGTGACTCGGGTGCTTCGATCATGGCCCGCCGCGCCGGTATCATCGACCAAGTCGATGCCCAGCGTATCGTTGTGCGCGCCACCGCCGATCTCGAGGTCGGCGACCCCGGCGTCGATATCTACCGCCTGCGCAAGTTCCAGCGTTCCAACCAGAACACCTGCATCAACCAGCGTCCGCTGGTGAAGGTGGGCGACACTGTGGGCAAGGGCGAAGTCATCGCCGACGGCCCGTCGACCGACATGGGTGAACTGGCTCTCGGCAAGAACGTCGTCGTCGCCTTCATGCCCTGGAACGGCTACAACTACGAAGACTCGATCCTGATCTCCGAGCGCATCGTGCGCGACGACGTCTTCACCTCGATCCACATCGAGGAATTCGAAGTCGCTGCCCGTGACACCAAGCTTGGGCCGGAAGAGATTACCCGCGATATCCCGAACGTCGGTGAAGAAGCGCTGCGCAACCTCGACGAGGCTGGCATCGTTTACATCGGCGCCGAGGTTGGCCCGGGCGATATCCTCGTCGGCAAGATCACTCCGAAGGGCGAAAGCCCGATGACGCCGGAAGAGAAACTCCTCCGCGCCATCTTCGGTGAGAAGGCGTCTGACGTTCGCGATACCTCGCTGCGCCTGCCGCCGGGGGATTCGGGCACCATCGTCGAAGTCCGCGTCTTCAACCGCCATGGTGTCGACAAGGACGAGCGCGCGCTTCAGATCGAACGCGATGAGGTCGAGCGCCTCTCCCGCGACCGTGACGACGAGCTCGCGATCCTCGATCGCAACATCTATGCCCGCCTCAAGTCGATGATCCTCGGCAAGGTGGCCGTGAAGGGCCCGAAGGGCTTCAAGGCCAACACCGAAATCACCGAAGACGTGCTTGGTGAGCTCAGCCGCGGCCAGTGGTGGCAGCTTGCTCTGAAGGAAGAGAAAGACGCCCAGATCGTCGAAGCGCTCAACGAGCAGTATGAGGCCCAGCGCCGTGCTCTCGACGCCCGTTTCGAGGACAAGGTCGAGAAAGTCCGCCGTGGCGACGATCTGCCGCCGGGTGTGATGAAGATGGTCAAGGTTTTCGTCGCGGTGAAGCGCAAGCTGCAGCCGGGCGACAAGATGGCCGGCCGTCACGGCAACAAGGGTGTTATTTCCAAGGTCGTTCCGATGGAGGATATGCCCTTCCTCGCCGACGGCACCCCGGTCGACTTCGTTCTCAACCCGCTCGGCGTGCCGAGCCGGATGAACGTTGGTCAGATCCTCGAGACCCACATGGGCTGGGCCGCGCGCGGCCTTGGCCTGCACATCGACGAGGCTCTTCAGGAATACCGCCGCTCGGGCGACCTGACGCCGGTCCGTGACGCGATGAAGATCGCCTACGGCGCCGATGTCTACGACGAGGGCATTGCCGGCATGGACGAGGGCAGCCTTGTCGAAGCCGCTGGCAACGTCACCCGTGGTGTTCCGATCGCGACCCCGGTCTTCGACGGTGCGAAAGAGGCCGACGTGAACGACGCGCTGATCCGCGCTGGCTTCGATACCTCGGGCCAGTCCATGCTGTTCGACGGCCGCACCGGCGAACAGTTCAGCCGCAACGTGACCGTTGGTGTGAAGTATCTTCTCAAGCTTCACCACCTCGTCGACGACAAGATCCACGCTCGTTCGACCGGCCCCTACAGCCTCGTCACCCAGCAGCCGCTTGGTGGTAAGGCCCAGTTCGGTGGCCAGCGTTTCGGCGAGATGGAGGTTTGGGCCCTCGAAGCCTACGGCGCCGCCTACACCCTGCAGGAAATGCTGACGGTGAAGTCGGACGACGTGGCGGGCCGGACCAAGGTCTACGAGTCGATCGTCAAGGGCGAGGACAACTTCGAAGCCGGCGTGCCGGAATCGTTCAACGTTCTCGTCAAGGAAGTGCGGGGCCTCGGCCTCAACATGGAACTCCTGGATGCGGAGGAAGACGAGTGAGGCCATCGCGCCTCACTCTGATCCCTTCCCCTGATATGTAAGGACGCAAAATGAACCAGGAACTGACCAACAACCCGTTCAACCCGCTCACCCCGGCCAAGGCTTTTGACGAGATCAAGGTCTCGCTCGCCTCGCCCGAGCGGATCCTGTCGTGGTC
>JBFEXG010000306.1:0-2907 GCA_041546005.1 Paracoccaceae bacterium | reverse complement strand
GCGGGGCTTTACATCATCCTGCGCGAAAGGCGTCTTGCACAGAGCTGACGACCGCCTCGAAGCCCTCAAGCGGCACGGCGAGAAGCAAGGGCCCTTCGGCGCGAACCCTGACATCGCCCGCCACTTCGTTCGAGATCGAGATGAACCCGTCCGGCGCCATCTCGGCCCCCTCGACATCCCAGCGCAGACCAGTCGTCCAGAGCCGCGCCAAGCCTAGCGGCAGAAGCGACAGGCGCGTCCCGACCGGCAGCGCAAGACTCAAGCCACCGTCAGGCACCACGCAACAGACATCCGCCTCGTTCAAAAGGATCACGGCCCGGTTCCGAAGCCGCGCCAGAACATTCAGAGAGGCGAGGCTGTGATCCATCCGCCCGCCGAGAAATCCGACACCGATCACCAAGGGCGACGAAATCCGGGTGAGGCATTTCTCGAAGTCGGTCGTCTCCTGCTCGGCGATATGATACAAGCGGTCTTCGAAAGCCACGCGGGCCTTGGGGTCTAGGCTGTCCATATCGCCGATGATCGCCTCGGGAACCGCGCCCGCTGCAAGGACCGAACCCGCCCCGCCATCCGCCGCAACGATTCTTGGTGCGACGGTTCTGGCCAGCGTCAGAAGTTCAGCAACAATGGGGCCGCCACCGATCAGAGTGACCGCCTCGTCAAGATCAACAATCATGGTGCCCGCCACGCATTACCTCCATTTTAGGAAACATTCCTCAAAAGTGTCACAAAATGACACCGACATGATCTCGTTTCCGTTCCGGGTTGCGAACCAATTGCTGCTAAACAGACTGTCGGTGGGACAGGCAGAAAGCGAGTAAAGAATGGTTGGATCGAGCAAGATTTTGACCGTCTCCTACGGCACTTTCTCGTGCACGCTCGAAGGTTTCGACGATTCCTTCGACACGATGAAGGCCATTGCGGAGTATTTCCGCGATCTTGCGGCGGACGACCGCTATTTTGGCGCCGAGCCGCCGACCCCTGATGCCGAGATGCTTGCCCGGATCGCCGAGCGCGAAACCACCCGCAGGGTTGAGGCCCGGATGGAATCCTCCGGGATCGTGCTGCGTGCGGCGATTGGAGAAGAGGCCGTGGCCTCGCCCGTTGCCGAGCCTGTGCGCGCCGAAGCCACGCCCCAGCCCAAGCCCGCGCCTGAGACCTCCGCCGCAGAGATGTATGTGCCGCCCATGCCGGCCCCGCGCGACGAACCGCCGGCCCCAGTCGATGCCGAAAGCGTTGCCGCCAAACTTCAGCGTATCCGCGCCGTCGTTGGCCGTTCGGCCGCCGCGACCCCTTCCGAGAGCTATGTCGAAGACCTGCCGCTCGCAGAGGTCGTCGCTGATCCGGTCGCCGAGCAGGCCTTTGACGACACCGACTTCGACGCCCCCATGGCCGAGCCGGTCGAAGCCTTCGACGAAGAGGCCTTCGAGGAACCGATCGACGTATTCGAGGCCCCGGAAGAGGCTGAAATCGCCGCCGATGAACAGGGCATTGTCGCGGTGATCGCCGAAGAGGAAGTTCTCGACCAAGAAGAATCCATTGCCGCCGTTGCCGAAGATATCCTGACGGAACTGCCCGAGCAGATTCTCGAAGAGGACGTCAGCGAAGATGACATCGCCGAGCTTGAGGCCCTGATTGCTGCTGCCGACGACGCGGAAGATGCCGCCGAGGAAGATTTCGCCGTCGACGACACCTCCGAAGACGACGAGGCCGCAGTTGCCGAAGCCAAAGACCTCGACGACGATGAAGACGGCTGGGATGAGGTCGATGATGATCTCACCGCCGACGGCACCATCGAGGAGCCGATCAGCAATAAGGTCTTCCAGCTGACCGAATCTATGGAAGCCGATGACGAGGCCGAGGCCGCCCATGCCTATGCCGAGGACGACGTCGAAGACGACGATGACGATACCGATCTGATTGCCGCGATCGCTGCCGAGACCGACGAAGACACACTCGATCTGGCCAAGCTTGACGGTCTGGAGGAGCTTGAAGCTTTCGCCGAGTTTGACGAGGGCGAGCTGTCCGATGAAGACGAAGCAGCCCTAATGCGCGATCTCGCCTGGGCTGACGAAGACGAGATCGACGACGAAGATGTCGAGGAAGAGGAGATCGCGGCGGTCGAAAACGCCCGCGAAATGCTCGGCGCCGAGCCGGATGAGGACGAGGCCGCAATGGCCCGGATCATGTCCCAGACCGACGCCGAGATGGAAGAACCCGAGAGCAAGGTTCGCCGCGATGCGATTGCCCACCTCAAGGCCGCCTATGCGGCGACCGAGGCAGCACGCGCTCTTGGCGAAAAGCCGGGCGACGATACTGAAGTCCGAAGCGCCTTCCGTCAGGATCTCGACACCGTGATCCGCCCGGTGCGCCGTGTGCCGCGGTCTGAAGCCGGCGAACCCCGTGCCGAGCGCCCCGAGCGCCCGCGCGTAGCACCCCTGCGCCTTGTGGCGTCCCAGCGCGTCGATATCGAGCCCGTGCAGGCCACTCCCGGCACCATCTCGCCGGTGCGCCCACGCCGTGCCGAGCTGGTCGAGCGGCCGCAGGCCGCCGCGCCGCGCGGTGCCTCGAGCTTTGCCGATTATGCCGAAGAAGTTGGCGCGACGAGCCTTGCCGAGCTTCTCGAAGCGGCCGCAGCCTATACCTCCTATGTCGAAGGCGTCGACGAGTTCTCGCGCCCGCAGATCATGAAGAAAGTCCGAGATCTATCGCCGGACGACTTCAACCGTGAAGATGGCCTGCGCTCTTTCGGGACGCTCTTGCGTCAGGGCCGGATCATGAAAATCCGCAACGGACGGTTCCAGATCTCTGACCAAACCCGTTTCCGCCCCGAACCGCGCGCAGCCCAGGGCTGATCAGGCATATAGATGAAGAAGAAAGGCGGAGGGATTTCCTCCGCCTTTTTTT
>JBFEXG010000133.1:0-6756 GCA_041546005.1 Paracoccaceae bacterium | reverse complement strand
TGACCCAGCAGTCCTACTTCATGCTGGCGACGATGGTTATCGCGGTTCCGACGGGCGTTAAGATCTTCTCGTGGATCGCCACCATGTGGGGCGGCTCGATCGAGTTCAAAACCCCGATGCTCTGGGCCTTCGGCTTCCTCTTCCTCTTCACCGTGGGTGGCGTGACCGGCATCGTTCTGTCGCAAGCTCCGATCGACCGCGCCTATCACGACACCTATTATGTCGTGGCGCACTTCCACTATGTGATGAGCCTCGGCGCCGTGTTCGGCATCTTTGCGGGCATCTACTTCTATATGCCCAAGATGTCGGGCCGCATGTTCCCCGAGTGGGCTGGTAAGCTGCACTTCTGGGCCATGTTCATCGGTGCCAACCTGACCTTCTTCCCGCAGCACTTCCTGGGTCGTCAGGGCATGCCACGCCGCTACATCGACTATCCGGAGGCCTTTGCCTACTGGAACTACTTCTCGTCGATCGGTGCTTTCATCGCCTTTGCCTCGTTCGTGTTCTTCATCGTGATGCTGGCCGTCGTCCTGATGCGCCCGCGCAACGTGACCGCGAACAACCCGTGGAACGAGTGGGCCGACACCCTCGAGTGGACCCTCCCCTCGCCGCCGCCGGAGCACACGTTCGAGACGCTCCCCAAGCAGAGCGACTGGGACAAGGGCCACGCCCACTGAGGCACACCCGAAAAGCGAAAGGCCCCGGAATTTCCGGGGCCTTTTCTTTTGGCGACTGGCAGTGCCGGGCAACTTGGCGCTAGGATTCGTCAAAACAAGGAGACAGACATGAGCGGCATCTTCGACGAAGACCTCTTCCTCAAAGGCCTCGAGCAGCGGCGAGCGACGCTGGGCAAAGACTATGTCGATGCCAACCTCGCCAACGCCGACGATTTCTCGCGTCCGTTTCAGGAGGCCATGACGGCATGGTGCTGGGGCTTTGGCTGGGGGGATGACGTGATCGACCCCAAGACCCGCTCGATGATGAACCTCGCGATGATCGGCGCCTTGGGCAAAATGCATGAATGGGAGCTGCACTGCCGCGGTGCGCTGCGCAACGGGGTGAGCCGCCAGGAACTCCGCGCCATCATCCACGTCATCGGCATCTATTGCGGCGTGCCGCAGGCGGTCGAATGCTTCCGCTCGGCCCGCAAGGTGCTCGAAGAAGAGGCTGCGGGCTAGGCCCATGCCTTACGAGTGGATCGAACCCGGCGACGATCCCGATGCGCCGTTGGCCGAGCTACACCTCTGGCCCTACCGCTCCCTACCGAAGGCGGGCTTTGTCATCTTCATCGGCCTGACCGCCGGAATGATCGCCCTACCACTGACAGCCGTAATCGGCTCAAAGATCCTCTGGGCGCTGTTGCCATTCCTCGCGGCAGCCGTGGCGGGCCTCTGGTTTGCCCTTTCCCGCAGCTATCGGGATGGCAGCACGCTGGAAATCCTGACCCTGCGCCGTGACCGCATGGCGCTCATCCGCCACAATCCACGCGGGCCCGTGCAGGAATGGCAGGCAAACCCCTATTGGGTGACGGTGCAAATGCACGCCACAGGCGGGCCGGTTCCTCACTATCTCACATTGAAAGGCGAGGGCCGCGAGGTCGAAGTTGGCGCGTTTCTCAGCGAGGAGGAGCGGCTGAAATTGAAAGACCAGCTTTCTGAGGCGCTGGTTCGGTCAAAGAGCTTTGCCTAGAAGGCGCGGCCGAGTTGACGCGCTTCGTCGAGGATAGCGTTCCGAATCTCGGGTGTTTCGAGGACATCGTAGAGCAACTTCAGCTCTGCCTTCTCAATCCCGCAGTAGTTCATGATCCCGACTAAAAGCTGCACGCGCATCGCCTCTTCATAGCCGCGCTTGCGATAGCCTTCTTCGCTGTTGGCCGCGACCCCGATGACAAGCGCCTTCTCATGGCTCAGCTTGCGCGCCCCATAGGACCAGCCGTTGTTCCACACGCGGTCAATCCAGCCTTTGGTCATCGCCGGAAATGACCACCACCAGACGGGGAACACAAATGCGACAGCATCGTTTCGCGTCACCCGCGCCTGTTCGGCGAGAACGGCCTCGGTATAGACCTTGTCGTCGTCGTCCCAATCCGGCTCGTCAGCCACGGGCATCCGCGGATCGAAGCCTTCGGCATAGAGATCGGCGATCTCGACGGTATGGCCCGCGTCGTTAAGCCCCTCAACAAAGGCATCAAGAACCGCGCCGCTGAACGACTCGCGGCGGGGATGATCGAAGACGACGAGGACTTTCATAGGCGGGGCTCGCGAAGTGATTTCCGCAAGCCTAGCGTTCGACGGGAAGGTTGTCTTGCGCCAATCAGCCGAGCTTGGATTTCACCATCGGGCCGACTTTGCCGAAATCCATCTGGCCGGTGTATTTGGCCTTGAGCGCGGCCATGACCCTACCCATGTCGCGGATCGAGGTGGCTTCGACCTCGGCAATCGCGGCGGCAACGGCGGCATCCGTCTCGGCGTCATCAAGCTGACGGGGCAGGTATTCCTCGATGATCCGGATCTCGTTCATCTCTTTCTCGGCCAATTCGAGCCGCCCGCCTTCTTCGTAGGCGCGGGCGCTCTCCTGCCGCTGCTTGACCATCTTGCCAAGGATCGCGAGCACAGTGTCGTCGCTGACCTGCGCATCTTCGCCCTCGGTGCGGGCGGCGATATCGCGGTCTTTGATGGCGGCGTTGATCAGGCGCAGGGTCGACAGGCGGTCGGCATCCTTGGCTTTCATCGCCTCTTTCAAGGCGGTGCTGATCGTCGTTCTCATATCCATTTGGCTGGCCTTTGAGCGGTGGTCCGAGGCCGCAACTCTTATCCTGACAAGCCGCGCGTGACAACAGGGGCGACGCGCGGTCACATCAGGGGTGCTTCTGCCTTGACCACCGCCGCCCGACCCCTTAGGACCGCATCAATTTGGCCAAAGGGGAGTCGCAGTCATGCCGCATAGCGCAACGGATAAACCTACCGCCTGTCTCGCCCTTGCCGATGGCACTGTGTTCTACGGCTACGGATTCGGCGCGACGGGTCAGGCAGAGGCCGAGCTGTGCTTCAACACCGCGATGACCGGCTATCAGGAGATCATGACCGATCCCTCCTACGCTGGCCAGATCGTCACCTTCACCTTCCCCCATATCGGCAATACCGGCGTCACCCCCGAGGATGACGAGACGGCCGAACCTGTGGCCGCCGGCATGGTTGTCAAATGGGATCCGACAGAGCCGTCGAACTGGCGGGCGACGCAAGACCTTGCCAGCTGGCTTGCCGCCAAGGGCCGCATCGGCATCGGCGGCATCGACACCCGCCGCCTGACCCGTGCGATCCGCCAGCAGGGCGCGCCACACGTGGCGATTTCGCATGATCCCGATGGCAATTTCGACGTCGAGGCGCTGGTCAAAGCCGCGCGCAGCTTCAAGGGCCTTGTCGGCCTCGATCTAGCGAAGGAAGTGACCTGCGCCCAATCCTACCACTGGGACGAGATGCGCTGGGCCTGGCCCGAGGGCTATGCCCGTCAGGAAGCGCCGCGGCACAAGGTTGTCGCCATCGACTATGGCGCCAAGCGCAACATCCTGCGCTGCCTTGCCTCGACCGGCTGTGATGTGATCGTCCTTCCCGCCACCGCGACCGCCGACGAGGTGCTCGCCCACGAGCCCGACGGCGTGTTCCTGTCGAACGGACCGGGCGATCCGGCGGCCACCGGCGTTTATGCCGTACCGATGATCAAAGGCGTTCTCGAACGCAGCGAGCTGCCGGTTTTCGGCATTTGCCTCGGCCATCAGATGCTGGCCCTCGCCCTTGGCGCCAAGACCATCAAGATGAACCACGGCCACCACGGCGCCAACCATCCGGTTAAGGACGTCGAGACCGGCAAGGTCGAGATCACCTCAATGAACCACGGCTTCACCGTCGACAGCCAGACCTTGCCCGATGGCGTCATGGAAACCCATGTCTCGCTCTTCGACGGGTCGAACTGCGGCATCCGGATGACCGATCGGCCGGTGTTCTCGGTCCAGTATCACCCCGAAGCCAGCCCCGGCCCGCAGGACAGCTTTTATCTCTTCGAGCGCTTTTCCAACGCGATGGAAGCACGGCGGGCCTGAGCCCGTTAAGACCTGATTAACCCTGATGCGCGATCCAGACCCTGAGGCTTTGCCGGGGGGCATCAATGGATTTGGAGGCTTTCAGTTATATCGGCACGGGGTCGCGGCAGGCGGCCCCCCTTTCACCCCTTTCGGCAACCTTGGCCCGCAAAGGCTTGGCATCGGGGCGGCGGCTTGCTGAGATTGAGGCTGGGGCTGGCAGGTTTGACAGCCCCCTCCCCGAGCTTCTGGCCCGAAGTCTCTTTTTGTCGTCCGATGCGCTGGCCGAAGCCGAAGCTGAAACATTGGGCACCGGCCTTGTCGATCCTGTCGCAGAGCCGCCCGACCCGACCCTCCTCGCCCGTCTCGGGCCGGATCAGGCGCTGCGCTTGGGCGTTCTGCCGTGGCGGCGTGTGGGCGGGCGAACCGTAATCCTTGCCGCGCGACCGGAAGGGTTTTCCCGCGCCCTGCCCTATCTCACCAAAATTTTCGGATCGGTCCGGATGGCCGTTGCAACCGCGGACCAGATCGAAGAGGCCATCGTTACAGTGGCGTCGCGCGACCTCGTTGCGCGGGCCGAGGCTATGCCGCCCGCGCGGCTGAGCGCCCGCGGCTGGCCCGGAAAAAAGGGGATCACTGTTGCGGCGGTCGCGGGAGCCATCCTGTTGCTGACGGCAGTTTTTGCGCCGAAGTCGGGACTGTTTCTGGCGATTGGGTGGGCGTTGATGACGCTGACGCTCAACATGGGGCTCAAGATTGCGGCCGCGGCCGCCGTTCTTTCGAGGCCAGTTGGCCCTGATCGGGGCCATCCACTCCCAAAGCGCTTGCCAGTCGTCACGCTACTTGTCCCTCTCTACAAGGAGCGCGAGATTGCCGGCCACCTCCTGCGCCGACTGTCCGCGCTCGATTATCCCGCGCCCCTGCTCGACGTGATCCTGCTTTTGGAGGCAGACGATCATCTGACCCGCGAGACACTGTCGGCGGCGAACCTGCCGCGATGGATGCGGGCAATCACTGTGCCCAAAGGCACGATCAAGACCAAGCCTAGGGCGCTCAACTATGGCCTCAATTTCGCGCGTGGGCGGATCGTTGGAATCTATGACGCCGAAGACGCCCCAGCCCCCGATCAAATCAAGAAAATTGTTGCCCGCTTTGCGGCAAGAGGCCCTGAGGTCGCTTGCCTGCAAGGTATCCTTGACTACTACAACAGCCGCGCCAATTGGCTGGCGCGATGCTTCACGCTTGAATATGCCGCGTGGTTTCGCGTCGTCCTGCCGGGGATGGCCCGCCTTGGCCTGACCATTCCGCTTGGCGGCACGACCGTCTTCTTTCGCCGCAACGTTCTGGAAGAGATCGGCGGCTGGGACGCCCATAACGTGACCGAAGACGCTGATCTCGGCCTGCGCCTTGCCCGGTTCGGTTATCGGACCGAGCTTGTCGATACCGTCACGGGTGAAGAAGCCAACTGCCGCGCCTGGCCGTGGGTGCGGCAGAGGTCGCGCTGGCTCAAGGGCTATGCCGTAACCTACGGCGTCCATATGCGGCAACCACTCCGGCTTTTGCGGGATCTCGGGCTTTGGCGCTTTATCGGCGTGCAGATCCTCTTTTTCGGCACCTTAAGCGCCTTTGCCCTAGCTCCCGCTCTCTGGAGCTTTTGGCTGATCCTTTTTGGCCTGCCTCATCCCCTGACCGGTATTCTGCCCCAGGCCGCGTTCATTTCGCTGTCGACGCTCTTTGTCATGAGCGAATTGACCAACCTTGTCGTTGCCGCCTTCGCCGTGCGACGCGCTGGGAAAGGCTGGCTCACGCCTTGGGCGATCACGCTACAGGCCTATTTCCCGCTGGCGACGCTCGCCGCCTACAAGGGGCTTTTGGAAATTCTCTGGCGGCCGTTCTTTTGGGACAAGACGGCCCACGGACATTCCATTGTGCCGGAAGACGTCAGGCGTTCCGCTCTACTGACGCGGCATCCAGCTTGAGGCGGGTCATGAAAGCCCGTGAGATATGCTCGCGCACGGCTTTGTCGGCGGCGTTGCCGTCGCCTGCCTCGATGGCTGTGACGATGGCGTTGTGCTCTTCAAGTGCAACCGTCCCCCGCCCCTCGGCGGCAAGCGAGGTTGTTGCCATGAGCGCCATCGAGCGGTGCACCAGATCAAGCTGCTGGACGAGGAAGCGGTTGTGGCTGGCGAGGTGGATCTGCTTGTGAAAGCGCCGGTTGGCCCGAGCCAGGGCATCCGGGTTGCCGACGAGCTCGCGATCCGCCTCGACCATATCGCGCAAGACGCGCACCTCTTCGGGCGTGGCGTGGCGGGCGGCAAGGCGGGCGGCAAGGCCCTCAAGTTCACCGCGCACCACATAAAGCTCGGCCATTTGCGTATGATCGAGCGAGGCCACGATCAGCGAGCGGCCGTCGCGTGTCAGGAGCGATTGGGTCTCGAGCCGCTGGAGCGCCTCGCGGATCGGCGTGCGCGAAACACCGAAACGCTCGGCCAGTTCGCTTTCCACGAGCCTGTCGCCGGGCTTATAGATATGGCTGTCGATCGCCTCGAGGATCAGCGCGTAGGCGTCCTTCTGAGAGCTGCGGGCATCCTGCATCATCGTGTCCTATCCCATGTCGGCGAAGCCTAGCCGCCAAGCCTTGCCAGATTCAAGCCAAAGAGATTGCACAGGTTGTCGCGCTT
>JBFEXG010000246.1:0-3805 GCA_041546005.1 Paracoccaceae bacterium | reverse complement strand
GGCAGGGCGAATGGATGGTGGTCGAGGCCGACGAGAGCGACGGCACCTTCAACCGCCTGCCCGCGACCATTGCGATTGTCACGAACATCGACCCCGAGCATATGGAGCACTGGGGGACGCTCGGAAACCTACGCAAGGGCTTCACCGACTTCGTCTCCAACATCCCCTTCTACGGCATCGCTGTCTGCTGCACCGATCACCCCGAAGTTCAGTCGCTTGTGGGCAAGATCACCGACCGCCGCGTCGTGACCTTTGGCTTCAACGCGCAGGCCGATGTGCGGGCGGTGAACCTGCGCTACGCCAAGGGGGTGGCCCACTTCGACATCGCGCTGCAGGCCGAAGATCAGGTGATCGAAGGCTGCACCTTGCCGATGCCGGGCGACCATAACGTGTCGAACGCTTTGGCCGCGGTCGCTGTTGCTCGCCATCTCGGCATGAAGAAGGACGAGATCCGCGCCGCGCTCGCCGCCTTTGGCGGGGTCAATCGCCGCTTTACCAAAGTGGGCGAGGTGAACGGCGTCACGATCATCGACGACTACGGCCACCATCCCGTTGAAATCGCGGCGGTTCTCAAGGCCGCGCGGCAGGCGAGCGAGGGGCGGGTGATCGCCGTTCATCAGCCGCACCGCTACACGCGCCTGTCCAATCTCTTTGAAGATTTCTGCTCCTGTTTCAACGATGCGGACGTGATCGGCATTGCCGAGGTCTATGCCGCAGGTGAAGAGCCGATCCCCGGCGCGACCCGCGAAGATTTGGTCGCGGGCATCACGGCGCACGGGCATCGCCATGCGGTGGCCGTGCTCGATGAAAATGGCCTCGAGGCATTGGTGCGGGCCGAAGCCAAGCCTGGCGATATCGTCGTCTGCCTTGGCGCAGGCACGATCAGCACTTGGGCGCATGGTCTGCCGGAAAGGCTCAGCAAACCCGCATGACCGAAGCCCTCAGACGCCGCATCGGACTTGGTCTTTTGACAGCCTACGGCGTCGGGGTCATGGTCGGCGCGGGGATCTATGTGCTTGTGGGCGTCGTGGCAGGACAGGCGGGGATCTGGTCGCCACTGGCGTTTTTGATTGCCGGGATCGTGGCGCTGCCGTCGGCCCTTTCCTATGCCGAACTGACATCGCGGATGCCCGAGGCGGGCGGCGAGATCGCTTTTGTGGAAAACGGCTTCCAAAGACGCTGGCTGGGCATGATCGTCGGTCTGGCCATCGTGGCGGGCGGGATGATCTCGGCGGCGGCCGTCTTGCGGGGCGGAGTGGGCTATTTCGTGACGCTGGTCCCGGTGGCCGACTGGATTGTCATCGTTCTTGCGGGGTTGGTTCTGACCCTGATCGCCGGCATTGGTGTTTTGGAAAGCCTGAGCGTGGCCGCGGCCATCACGGTGATCGAGGTTCTGGGCCTTGTCGCGGTGAGTTGGGCGGGGCTGTCGGCCGAACCGAGCGCTGAATGGTCGGTCGGTGTTGCGCCGCACTGGGGCGGCGTTCTGGGCGCGGTCGCTTTGTGTTTCTTCGCCTTCATCGGCTTTGAAGACCTCGAGAACATGGCCGAGGAGGTTCGCGATCCGACCCGCACCCTGCCGCGCGCGATCCTGTTGGCGCTGGCGATCACGGCTGGCCTTTATGCGCTGGTGTCCTTTGCCGCGGTGCGGACCGTATCGCCGGTTCTCTTGGGTCAGAGCGAGCAGCCGCTAGCTCTGGTCTGGGAGATTGCGACCGGAAAAAGCGCCGGTTTCCTGTCGGCGATTGCGGTCGTGGCGGCGATCAACGGGGTCTTGGCGCAGATCGTCATGGCGTCGCGCGTCCTTCTGGGGCTTGGTAGGCGCTCACAGGCTCTCACCTCTTTTGCTGTCGTGAGCGGCCGGACCGGAACCCCGCTTTTGGGAACGGTTGTGGTGGGCGTGGTCGTGATCGCCGGGGCGCTGGCCTTGCCTGTCGCGACTTTGGCCGAGGCCACGGCGGCGGTGCTTTTGGCCGTGTTCTTTCTTGTCAACGCAGCGCTCATCCTGATTAAGCTGCGCCAGCCGGAGGCGCCGTTCCGGGTGCCGATGTGGGTTCCGGCCGTCGGTGTGATCCTTGCACTTGGCGCACTCATTTTGACAAGCGGGCAGGGCATATGACCACATCTCTCATTCTGGCTTTCGTCTGGCTGATCACGGCCAACGTTCTGGCGATGATCCCCTCAAACGACGACCACTGGCGGCGCGCCTATTTTCTGATCGCGGTCGGTCTGCCGCTTTGGGTCTGGCTTCTGATTCAAAACGGGATTGTTATTGCGCTCCTTGTCCTTGCAGCGGCGGCATCGGTCTTGCGCTGGCCGGTGCGGTATCTTCTGCGCTGGGTCAGGAGGCAAATCGGAGGCGGTCAAACGTGAAACCGCTCGATCTCTTCGCGGTCGCCCTTTTGGTCGCGGGCGCGTCAGGCGGTTGGCATCTTGCGTCGCGGCGGCTAGCTGCCGATCCAAGGCTGGAAGGCAAAGCCAAGAGCGATTAAGCACACAGACAGAAACCGCGCCCGACGGCGCGGCAGACAAGATCAATGACAAGGCCCCTGATGCCCATCCAATTGCCCACGCCACGCGGCACCCTGACAGAGAACCGCCCCTTGGCCGATCTGACGTGGATGCGCGTGGGCGGACCGGCCGACTGGCTGTTTCAACCGGCCGACGAGGATGATCTCGCGGCGTTTCTGGCCGCGCTTGATCCTGCCGTACCCGTTTTTGTCATGGGGGTTGGCTCCAACCTCATCGTCCGCGATGGCGGCATCCGTGGCGTGGTGATCCGGCTTGGGCGAGGCTTCAACGGGATCGAAATCGACGGCGATACCGTGATCGCAGGGGCCGCGGCGCTTGATGCCCATGTGGCCCGCAAGGCCGCCGAGGCAGGCCGCGATCTAACCTTCCTGCGGACAATCCCCGGCACTATCGGCGGCGCGGTGCGGATGAACGCCGGCTGTTATGGCTCTTATGTGGCGGATGTTCTGGTCTCTGTGCGTGTTGTACATCGGGACGGTCGCCGGGAAGAGATCGCCGCCGCTGCCCTCGATTTGCGCTATCGCCAAAGCACTTTGCCGGAAGGAGCAGTCATCGTTGCCGCCCGCTTTGCTGCTCCTGAAGGCGAGCCGCAAGAGTTGGCGGCTCGCATGGAGGTCCAACTCGCCAAACGGGACGAAACCCAGCCCACCAAAGACCGCACCGCCGGCAGCACTTTCCGCAATCCGGCGGGCTATTCCTCGACCGGTCGGGCGGATGACACCCACGAGCTGAAGGCCTGGAAGGTCATTGAAGACGCCGGCATGCGCGGGGCGCGCAAGGGTGGGGCGGTGATGAACGAAAAGCACGCCAATTTCCTCACCAATGCAGGTGGCGCGACTGCCGCCGACCTCGAGGGATTGGGCGAAGAGGTGCGAAAAAAGGTTTACGATTCAAGCGGTATCACGCTAGAGTGGGAAATCATGAGGGTCGGCGAACCGGCCCCTGATTTGAGCAAAGACTAGACTAGAGACTGGGCCGAACGGCCTGACCCCGGGCAAGGGTCGAATGTAACAAATGACGGGCCGTAAAGGCCTGCGTGTGAGGCAGCGGGAATGTCGGGCGGTACGGCTCCCAAAGTGGCTGTGTTGATGGGTGGACCATCGGCCGAGCGTGAGGTTTCACTCAGCTCGGGCCGTGAGTGCGTTCGCGCCCTCGAAGCCGCGGGTTTTACCGTCACCGCCATAGATGCCGGCAAGGATATCGTCGATCAGCTCAAGGCCGCTGCCCCTGATGTCGTCTTCAACGCTTTGCATGGTCGTTGGGGCGAGGATGGCTG
>JBFEXG010000368.1:0-1860 GCA_041546005.1 Paracoccaceae bacterium | reverse complement strand
GAGCTTGTGAAAGACCGCGAGACCCGCGAACCTCTCGATGAAAAGGTTTGTGCAGCGATTGTTGGTGAAGTGAACAAGCAGGGCGTCATCATCGGCATGACCAACCGCTCGATCCCCGGCGCCAACAACACGCTTCTTTTCGCCCCGCCGCTGATCGCCAAGGCGAGCGACATCGACGAGATCACCGCCGCTGTCGACAACGCCCTGAAGACGGTTCTGGGCTAGCCCGCGAAAGATCCAAAGGCCCGGCCCAGCGCCGGGCCTTTTCTATTGGAGCCGCCATGACCCGCACCAACGACCTCGGCCAACCGATTGGCGATCCGCTCGATGTTGCCCTGCCGCGCCCTCGCCCGCCGCGCAGCCCGATGGCAGGGCGGCTTGTGACGATCGTCCCGACCGATCCTGCGGCCCACGCCGAGGCCCTGTTCGAGGCCTTCTGCCTCGATGCCGATGGCTGCAACTGGACCTATCTGCCCTATGGCCCCTTTGGATCGGCGGATGAACTGAAAGCATGGATGGAGCGGACCTGCACGGGCGACGACCCGCTATTCCACACCATCTTTGATAGCGACGGGCGGCCGGTCGGCCTTGCCTCCTACCTCCGGATTGATCCGGCGAACGGCGCGATCGAAGTGGGCCACATTCATATGTCGCCCCGCCTCCAGCGCACAGCCATGTCGACCGAAGCTATGTATCTGATGATGGCGCGGGTCTTCGACGAGCTGGGCTATCGCCGCTACGAATGGAAATGCGATGCGCTGAATACCCCTTCACGCGCGGCGGCAAAGCGGCTTGGCTTCACCTACGAAGGCACCTTCCGGCAGGCGACCCACTACAAGGGCCGCAACCGCGATACCGCGTGGTTCGCGATCATCGACAAGGACTGGCCCGCCCAGAAGGCACGCTTCGAGCGCTGGCTCGATCCTGCCAATTTCGACGAAAAGGGGCGCCAGAAGACGCCCCTTCAGGTGAAGGGCTAGGCCCTACATCCCTTGGTCGGTCAGCTTCTCGACCGGCCCGCCGGCCTCGACCCAATCCTTGAAAGCGCCAAGATTGAAGACGCGCTCATAGCCCATCTCTTGAAGGAGCTTGCCGGCAAGGGCCGAGCGGCCACCCGAGGCGCAATGCAGGATCACCGGACGTTCCTTGTGCATCACCGGGTTGTGGAACGGCGTTTCTTCGTCGGCGCGAAACTCCAGCATCCCGCGGGGGATATGAACCGAACCGGGGATCTTGCCGTTCTGCTCAAGCTCGGGCGCATCGCGCACGTCGATCACCACGGCGCCGTGGTTGTTCACCATGTCCTCCACCTGCGCGCGGCTCAGGCGCGGAACGCTGGCGTTGGCAGCGGCGAGCATATCTTTGACGGTCTTCATATCGGTCCTCCGAGGTTGGTGATGCGAATATAAGAGCGCACTTGCTCATGCGGAAGATGCTCTGCTTGACGAAATGCTCCCGATAGGTCCAGCTTGCTCCGGCAATCAGTCCAGAGGCTCCCTATGGCGATCTCGCCGGAATCCTTCTTTCTCGATCCCTCTGCCGAGGGAACTCTGCAATCGCAAATCCAGCAAATGGTGGCGCAGGGCATCCTTGACGGCCGGTTTCGCCGCGGCGAGCGCCTACCCTCCTCGCGCCGACTGGCCGAGCACTTGGGCGTGAGCCGCATCACCGTAACCCTCGCCTATACCGAGCTGATGGCCGACGATTACCTCTCGTCGCGCGGCCGCTCCGGCTATTTCGTCTCCGACAACGCCCCTGAACCGCCCTCCTTCCCCGCCGCCCCCGCTGGCAGCGGCAATGTCGATTGGGCGCGCATCCTCGGCCACCGCGTCACCGCCTCGCTCGGGCCGGAGAAGCCAG
>JBFEXG010000365.1:0-1919 GCA_041546005.1 Paracoccaceae bacterium | reverse complement strand
ATCTCCTTTGTGCCTCCCTATCTAGTCACGCACCCGCGCACAATCCATCTGCGCCTCCACACATCGCCGCGCATTGCCGCAGGCAAGGCACAAGCCTATCTTCCTTGCAAAGGAGAACCCCATGTCCCTACGCCCCACCCTCGAAACCCGCCGCGCCACCCCCACGATGGAAGGCGCCGGCGTGCGCCTGCATCGCGCTTTCGGATTTCAGGATCCGACCGAGCTCGATCCCTTCCTTCTCTTCGACGATTTCCGCGGCGACCGGCCCGACGACTATATGCGCGGCTTCCCGTGGCACCCGCATCGCGGGATCGAGACGATCACCTATGTCTTGGCCGGAACGGTCGATCACGGCGACAGCCTCGGCAACGAAGGCACTCTTGGCGCGGGCGATGTGCAGTGGATGACGGCTGGATCGGGCATCCTCCATCAGGAGATGCCCAAGGGCAATATCGTCGGCCAGATGCATGGCTTTCAGCTTTGGGCCAACCTGCCGTCGAGCCTCAAGATGACCGCGCCGCGTTATCAGGACGTGAAGTCCAAGGATATCCCGGTGATCATCGACGACGACGGCACCAAGGTGAAGGTCATCGTCGGCGAGTTCTGGGGCAAGCGCGGGCCGGTCGACGGCATCGCCGCCGATCCGCAGTATCTCGATATCTCGGTGCCGCCGGGCGTGACCAAGACGATCAAGATCGACACCTATCGCCGCGCCTTTGCCTATGTCTTCTCAGGCGCGGGCCAGTTCGTCGATGCCTCCAAACCTCAAGGCGTTCTCCTTGAGAAGGAAGTCATGGGCGAAGAGGTCAATATCCGCGACATGTCGGGCAACCGGACGCTGATCCGCTTTGGCACCGGCGACGAGATCAAGGTTCAGGCCGGACCTGAGGGGATTCGCTTCCTCCTCATCTCCGGCGCGCCATTGGAAGAGCCTGTCGCTTGGCACGGGCCCATCGTGATGAACACAAAGGACGAGATTCAGCAGGCGATCCGTGATCTGCGAAACGGCACCTTCATCAAGCCCGCGCATTGATCAGCGGGCGACCGCCTTGCACACCATGTCCCAGTAGATCGCCTCGACCTCTTCTAGAGGCAAGCGACCTTCTTGCCGATACCAGGTGAAAAAGCCGGTCAGCATCCCGATGATCGCACGGGTCGCAATGCGGGCATCGTTCATCGCGAAAACACCCTCGACCTCGCCCTGACGCAGGATCGCCTCAAGCCGGTCTTCATAGGCGCGGCGCAGCTTCTCGATGGCGGCGAAATTCTTGGGCTCGAGGTTGCGCAGCTCCATATAGGCCACGAACACCGCATCAGCCCGGGGCAAGTGATAGCGGATGTGAAAGCTGACGAAGGCGCGCAGGCGGCTTTGCGCATCGGTCTTGGGGTCGGCCTTGTCGAAGCTTGCGATCACATCGACCAGATGATCCCGCATCATATCGAAGAGAAGCGCCTGCTTGTCGGGCGTGTAATTATAGAGCGCCCCCGCCTGCACACCCACCTCGGCCGCAAGCTGCCGCATCGAGACAGCCGCATAGCCATGCCGCGCAATGAGCCTGAGCGCCGCTTCGCGGACTTTGGGGCCGGTGATATCGGAATGAGAGCCTTGTTTGCGCGCCATGGAGCCATCTAACTGAACATCTGTTCATTTGAAAAGCCCCCGGGCCCGCTTGCTCCTGCCAAAGCCTCGCTTGTATGGTCGCGCAGCCTTTCCTGACGGCCTCGCCGATATGCGCCCTTTGATGATCTTGTCCTGCTTGGCCCTTTCCGCCTGCCTTCCGGCACTTCCCGGTCGGTTGACCGACGTTATGTCGGGCGATTACCCGCGCCTTTTGAACCAGTCAGACCTCGAAGCCCTCTGGGTTGGCCCCTCGGGCGCCGGGCTTCCCGCGCCGGATTTCGCCGCAAGCACGACCAGT
>JBFEXG010000316.1:0-2822 GCA_041546005.1 Paracoccaceae bacterium | reverse complement strand
TTGACGCCTTCTTCTACGCCACCCGCGCCGCGGCGCTTTGATCCGGGGGAGACCATGACGAAAATCGAGATCCGCCACGAGGGAATGCGCATCGGGGGCGAGAAGGTCTTCACCGACAAGGTGATCGAGGTCCGCTATCCCTATACCGACGAGGTGGTTGGCACTGTTCCCGCAGGGACAGCCGAGCACGCCCGCCGCGCCTTTGAGATCGCGGCCAACTACCAGTCCAAGCTCACCCGCTACGAGCGCAGCCAGATCCTCAAGCGCACCGGCGAATTGATCGGCGAGCGGCGCGAGTATCTGGCGAAGTGGCTGGTGTTGGAGCTGGGCATCTGCTGGCAGCACGCCATCTACGAGACCAAGCGCGCGCAAGATGTCTATACCTTCGCCGCAGCGCAAGCGCTTCAGGATGACGGGCAGATCTTCTCTTGCGATCTGACCCACAACGGCAAGGCGCGGAAGATCTATACCAAACGCGAGCCGGTGCGGGCGATTTCGGCCATCACGCCGTTCAACCATCCCCTGAACATGGTCAGCCACAAGATCGCGCCGTCGATTGCCACCAACAACAAGATGGTCTGCAAGCCGACCGAACTGACGCCGCTCACCGCCATCGCGCTCGCGGATATCCTCTACGAGGCGGGCCTGCCGCCCGAGATGTTCCAGATCGTCACCGGCCTTCCGGCCGATATCGGCGACGAGATGATCACCAACGAGAATATCGACATCATCACCTTCACCGGCGGCGTGCCGGTGGGAAAGATGATCGCCACCAAAGCCGGCTACAAGCGGACGGCGCTTGAACTGGGCGGCAATGACCCGATCATCATTCTCAATGACCTTGATGATGCCGATCTCGAGAAGGCGGCAACGATTGCCGTGGCGGGGGCGACCGGTAATTCCGGTCAGCGCTGCACCGCGGTGAAGCGCATCCTCGTGCAGGAAAGCGTAGCCGACCGCTTTGTGCCGATGGTTCTCGCCAAGGCCAAAGCGATCAGGTTCGGCGATCCGATGGATCCGGCGACCGAACTGGGTTGCGTGATCCACTCCAAGGCTGCCGAGCTCTTTGAGAAGCGCGTCTACATGGCCGAGGCGCAGGGGGCGAAGGTGCTTTACGATCCGGGCCGCAAGGGGGCGCTTTTGCCGCCGATCGTTGTCGATCATGTGCCGCATGACAGCGAGTTGGTGATGGAAGAGACATTCGGGCCCATCGTCCCCATCGTGCGGGTGCCCGACAATGATGCCGAGGTGATGCGGCTGTCCAACTCGACCGCCTTTGGCCTGTCCTCCGGCGTTTGCACCAATGATTTTCGCCGGATGCAGGCGTTTATCGAGGGGTTGAATGTCGGCACCGTGAATATCTGGGAACAGCCCGGCTACCGGATCGAGACCTCGCCTTTTGGCGGGATCAAGGATTCCGGCAATGGCGTGAAGGAAGGGGTCAGCGAGGCGATGAAGTTCTTCACCAATGTGAAGACCTATTCGCTGCCTTGGCCATAGGGCCGAACATGGCAGCGCCGCGCAAGCTCGTCTGGATTTCAGACACCCACCTGACCGCAAGCGGGACGGTAGAGGGCGTGGCCAGCACCGCGCGGCTTGAACAAGTCGTCGATCAGATTGCCCGCTATCATGGCGACGCGCTGGCCTGTATCGGAACCGGCGATCTGACCGACCGGGGCGAGCCCGAAGCCTATGCCGACGTCGCCCGGATCACTGCGCGCCTGCCGATGCCCTTCCTGCCCATGATTGGCAATCACGACCTGCGCGGTGCTTTTCGGGCCGCCCTGCCACCGCCGGGCGAGGCCATGGCGGACTATCAGCAATTCCGTTGGGATGCGGGCGATCTATCGCTTCTCTGCCTCGACAGCAATTCGCCCGGCGAGGATGGCGGTCGGCTTGATACCGCGCGGCTTGAATGGCTTGAAGCGCAGCTGGCTGATTGTGCCGACCGGCGGGTCTTGGTGTTTATCCATCATCCGCCCGGAGCGCTGTGGCTGGGGCTGCAGGACGGCATCATGTTGCACGAGCCTGAGGCTTTCCTTGCGCTTCTGAAATCGAGCGCGGCGGTCGAATACCTTTTCTGCGGCCATGTGCACCGGCCCGTGTCCGGCGTCATCAGAGGGGTGCCGTTCACGACCCTGCGGGCGCTCGCGCATCAGGTGCGGCCGGGCCATGCCCTGACCGACTGGGCCGATTTCGTCTCGCCCGATGAACGCCCGGCCTATGGGGTGATCTGGGTGGCCGACGACCGGATCGCGATCCACGCCGATGACATCGAGGAGCCCGCGTGATGCGCCATACCGAAGGCGAGGCCAACACGTCGAAGGCGCGGGCCGAGTGGGCGGCGCGCGAGGAAGATGGGGCGACACGCGATCTTTTGCGGCGGGATGCGGATGCCTTTCTGCATCAGTCGCTGTCGTCGCCCTGCGTTTCTACGATTGCCAAGGCCGAGGGCATCTGGATCGAGGACACCGCCGGGCGGCGGTATATGGATTTCCACGGCAACTCGGTTCACCACATCGGCTATGGCCATCCCCGTCTGGTGGCGGCGATTAAGGACCAGCTCGACACCCTGCCCTTTTCGCCGCGGCGGTTTACCAACGAGGTCTCGGTCGAGTTGGTCGAGAAGTTGCGGGCCGTTGCGCCGGGCGATCTGGGGCGGGTCTTGTTCACCACCGGCGGATCGGATGCCAACGAGGTGGCGCTGCGACTGGCGCGGGCGGCGACGGGGCGGTTCAAGACGCTGAGTTTCTGGGATGCCTTCCACGGCGCGGGCTTTGGGGCCTCTTCGGTCGGCGGCGAGGCGACATTTCGCAGCCATA
>JBFEXG010000101.1:0-8069 GCA_041546005.1 Paracoccaceae bacterium | reverse complement strand
GAGGTTCACATCTTGTCGACACCCATTCGTTTTTCGCAATCCGGCCCCGACGGTTGGATGGCACTTCCTGATCAGCCCTTGGAACATGCCGAGTTGCTTGACGGCATTCCGTTCGGTTTGGATCATGCCTATTTCGAACGCTCGGACGGGCGGCTCAAGACCGGGATCTGGCGTTGCTCGGCGTATACAGAGCGCTACGACGGCTATCCGGCCGACGAGTTCATGGTCGTGCTGGACGGCGAGGTCACGCTCGAGGGCGAGGGGTTCAAAGAGACCTATCGCAAGGGCGATGCATTCTTTGTCCCCAAGGGCTTCAAATGCACCTGGAGCCAGCCCGGTCCGATGCTGAAGTTCTATGTGATCATCGGCTAGGTCATGTCTGATATTGGCGTGTTTGACTATGTGATCGTCGGCGCCGGATCTGCGGGCTGTGTGCTTGCCAACCGATTGGGCGAAGATCCCTCTGTGCGAATTCTTGTTCTCGAGGCTGGCGGCTCCGAGAAGGCGGTAATCGTCGATATGCCGGCCGCCTTGTCGATTCCGATGAATACCAAACGGTTCAACTGGGGCATGAAGACAGAGCCCGAGCCGGGGCTGGGCGGCCGTGAGGTCAATCTGCCTCGGGGCAAGGGCCTTGGAGGATCGTCGTCGATCAACGGTATGTGCTGGGTTCGGGGCAACCCGATGGACTATGAGCTTTGGGAAGCGCTCGGTGCCGAGGGTTGGCGATGGTCGAACGTGCTTCCCTATTTCCAGCGTCTCGAAGGGGTGCGCGGGGGCGGGCCCCTTCGCGGCACCGACGGGCCGATCAAGGTCACGCGCGGGGCGGAGCGCAACCCGCTCTACAAGGCCTTTGTCGAGGCCGGCGTGCAGGCGGGCTATGCCCGCAGCGCCAATATGAACGAGCGCCAGCATGAGGGTTTTGGCCCGATGGAGATGAATGTCGGCCGTGGGCGGCGGATGAGCGCGGCGCGCGCCTACCTCCGCCCCGCGATGGCGCGCGGCAACGTCAAAGTTGTGACGGGCGCGACCGTTGACCGCGTCATCTTTGAAGGCAAGCGGGCCGTGGGCGTCGCCTATCATGCCGGAGGCTCTGACCACCGTGCCATCGCTCGGCGCGAAGTCATCCTTTCCGCGGGCTCAATCATGTCGCCGACAATCCTCAAGCGCTCTGGGATCGGGCCGGCAGAAGAGCTCAAAAGCCACGGGATTGCTGTTTTGCACGACGCGCCGAATGTCGGCGAAAATCTCATGGACCACATGGAGATCTATCTCCAGATGGAATGCCGACAGCCCGTTACCCTCTATCCGACCCAAAGCCTTTGGGGCAAAGCCAAGATCGGATTGGAATGGCTCGTGACCCACAAAGGCCTTGGCGCGACAAATCATTTCGAAAGCGGCGGCCATATCCGGAGCCGGGCCGGAATCGTCTATCCCGATATTCAGTATCACTTCCTGCCTCTCGCTATCTCCTACGATGGCAAATCATTGGCCTCTGGGCACGGCTTTCAGGTTCATGTGGGAACGAAACGCTCCAAAAGCCGGGGCTGGGTGAGGCTGCGCGATGCGCGGCCGGAAAGCCTGCCAATGGTGCGGTTCAACTACATGACCCACGCCGACGATTGGCTTGAATTTCGCGCCTGTATCCGGCTGACCCGCGAAATCTTCGCTCAGCAGGCTTTTGCGCCCTATCGGGGCAAAGAGCTTGCCCCAGGGGAGGCGGCTCAGGATGATGCCGCGCTTGATGGCTTTCTGAAGCGCAAACTGGAGAGCGCCTACCATCCCTGCGGCACCTGCCGGATGGGAACGGACGAGGCTTCGGTGACAACGCCTGATGGACGGGTGCGCGGCGTCGAAGGCCTCCGCGTTGTCGATGCCTCGCTGATGCCGCAGGCCACAGCCGGTGATCTCAATGCGCCAACGCTTGCGCTCGCCGAGCGCATGTCAGACCTGATCCGCGGGCGCCATCTGCCGGAGGTCACCGATGCGCCTCTTTTGGCCGACCCCGAATGGAAAACCCGCCAGCGCGGCGCTTCAATCACGAAGGACTTCGCAAAAGATCGGGCAAAACTCGCGGCTGATCTAAGAGAAACGACCGCTCGCTCATTCCTGGCATAAAGAGGCGCCGCTGCGCGAAATATCGCTGGTCTTGGCCAATTTAGGGTCGATTTTAGGGTCGATTTTTCGCGGCGGGGCTTGCGCTGCGGCGCTCCGCACCTTTCCAATATATTGATGAGCGGAAAAGAGCAGGCAGACATCTGTGCGGGATAAGTGTCTTGTCTTGCGAAGTCGCACCCGCCACCTTGAGGGCAAGACGTATCGATCTGTGCCGGAGGATCTTGCACATCATGCAAACTTTCAAATCCTGCCTAGCGATCCTGCTTCTGCTTTTGGCCCATTCTGGCGCTGTTGCCGAAGAGGGTGCGGTCAATATTCGCGACGGCGTTCCATATGTTGACGTCCCAACCGAGGACGGCGTGTTTCGGATCGAACGCGAAAGCGACACCGGCAACGAGATCTTTGGCGATTGGGCTCTGACCTCTCGCCCCTGCCCACCCTACTGCATCCAACCGATGATCGTCGCCGAAGGCGTGACCACCATCGGCGAACTAGAGCTTCTGGATTTTCTGGCAGACGCCGAAACCGTCGTGATCGACAGCAGGACCTATAGCTGGTTTCAGGGAGGCACGATCCCGGGCGCAATAAATATCCCCTACGATGAAATTCTCGACCGGCTCAATCTTCTTGGGTGCGAGGCTGATTTCGATGGATGGGATTGCCAGAACGCCAAGCGTGTCGCGCTGTTTTGCAACGGCAACTGGTGCGGTCAGTCACCCACGGCGATCCACAACCTCCTGGAGGTTGGCTATCCGGCTGAGAGGATCTTCTACTACCGCGGCGGAATGCAGGCCTGGCGGATGCTGGGACTGAACGTGAAGTAGACGCTTACTGCATGATCTTGGCGTCGTTCTTGGTCGACATGAGCCAACGGTCGAACCAAGTGGCTCCTTCCACGCGCAGGAAATTGCGCCAGATCGCCAGCTCGGATTCGGGCCGGGCATCCATCCGGGCGATATCCTCTTTCGTCATATACTCGTATCGAAAGATCTTCTTGCTGAGCGCCGAAAGCCGCGGCAGACGGATTCTGTGCCGATAGAGATGCGGGAAGGGAACATGCATCATGAACGGTGTTCGGGGTGCTTTCATCTTCATCCCCAACTTTGACGCCTTCACTGAAAGCGTCAGCTCACCCGAGACAACCTGAGGGCCCTCGACATCGAAGTTCCAACCAACGGCTTCGAGTCGGGGAACGGAGAAGAACCCAACATCAAGATATGACTTGAACGGCCGGTGAGGGTTCACCTCATTGGGCTGCGCGATCGACTTCGCCTTTTTGGCCGGCCGTTGCGGTGCTGGCGTGCGTTTGAAGCAGGGATGAAGTTCTGTGACCGCCGGATCAGAGCTAAAAAGCACTTCGTATTCTTTCAAGATCTCGTCAGAGAAAGGCCGAACAAGTTGTAAATCATCCTGAAGCGTCAGCAGATAGGTGCAGCCAGCCGCACTGGCCTCTTCAAACGCCCTCTGCATATTCGAATATAGCGCCCCGTGCCGACCGCTGCCGCCGGGGCAATGCACGACAGGCACGCCGAACTTTTCAAAGACGGCCGACATCCCCGGATGCTTGCTGTTGTCGTCATAGACCACCACATCGGCCCCGGGCCAAAGGTCCCTCAGGGACTGCAGGCAATTGGCAAGGTGGTCGGGGCGGTTGTAGCTGAATATCGCAACCCGGATCTTCACGGGCATACCATCGCCAATGCGCCATGTCTCCGGCCCATACGTTTTTGTTCTGGCAGGCATCGAGGCCTTTCCTTTCACATCTACGGCGCAGCTGCGTTGCCCCGATCATTCTCTCGTCAACTAGGCCAGAATCTTCTGGTCGTCCTTCCCCGACATCAACCAGCGATCCAGCCAATTCGCATTCCTGACACGAAGATAGTTTCGCCAGTAGGCCTGCCGGTCCTTCGGCCGTCCGTCCATTTCGGCAATCTCGGCTTCCGTCATGTATTCATACTGATAGATCTTCTTGCTGACTTGAGACAGGCGAGGCAGACGGATTCGATGCCGATAGAGATGCGGGAATGGCACGTGCATCGCAATTGGCGTGAAGGGGTAGATCATCTTCATTCCCAAAGATCTTGCCCGCTTGATCAGGTCTGACTCCCCCGGCATGATCTGGTTTCCCTCGACCTCAAAGCTCCATCCCAATTTCAAAAGTCTACCGATATGGAAGAGGCCAACATCGGCGTAGGGCGGGATGCGTGACTGGGGTTGCCTCACCGGATTGATTTCACCAGCCGCAGGCCGTGTCTTTCCAAATCTCGGCTCGATTTGAGTTACCGATTTATCCTTCTCGAACTCGGCAAGATACCCGTCTCTGACAGTCGCTGAGAATGGACGTACAAGCTGCAAATCATCCTGCAGAGCCATCAGATATTCGAAGGCCGCCTCCGCCGCCTCTTCATACGCCCTCTGCATATTCGAATAGAGCGCCCCGTGCCGGCCGCTGCCGCCGGGGCAATGCACGACAGGCACGCCGAAGGCGTCAAAGACGGCCTGCATCCCCGGGTGCTTGCTGTTGTCGTCGTAGACCACGACATCGGCATCAGGCCAAAGATCCTTCAGGGACTGCAAGCAATTGGCAAGGTGATCGGGGCGGTTGTAGCTGAAGATCGCAACCCTGATCTTCGGTTCCGGCATCTGCTTCGCTCTCCTAGATGGCTATTCGGTTGCTCTTACCATTGGACTTGGCCGAGGCCCACAGCAACTATGCGGAAATCCGCACATTGCAGCGCCACGCGCCCATTCTGTGCGCGGCCGTGTCGGAAAAAATAGCAAGTACTTCGGGCATATAGCCTATTTCCCACCCCCGCCGAGATTTTCGGTTGACGCAGCGGTATTTTGCCCAAGACTACCTTCGTCAAACTTGGGAGGAAATCATGAAATTATTCAAGGCACTCGCGGCCTCTGCCGTGCTCATGGCTGGTCCGGCGCTCGCCGAGGAGCAGCTCTCCATCGCAACCGGCGGAACCGGCGGCGTCTATTACCCGATGGGTGGCGGCCTTGCCGAGGTCATCAACCGCCATATCGAGGGCTATTCGGCCACCGCCGAAGTCACCGGCGCCTCGGTAGAGAACATGGGTCTGATCGCCACCGGCGACGCCGACCTTGCCATCGGCCTTGCCGACACCGTCTATCAGGCGCAGACCGGCACTGGCCGGTTCGAGGGTCAGCCGCTCTCGATGATCCGCGGCATTGCTTCGCTCTATGCCAACATGGTCCAGATCGTGACCCTTGCCGACAGCGGCATCACCTCGATCCAGGATCTCAAGGGCAAGCGCGTATCGATCGGCGCCCCGGGTTCGGGAACCGAGGTTAATGCCAACGCCATTCTCGGCGCCGTCGGCATTTCCTATGACGACATGGACGAGCAGCGCCTGAACTTCAACGAAACCGCTGATGCGCTGGCCAACGGCGATATCGACGCGGGCTTCTGGAGTGTTGGCGCGCCGACCTCGTCGATCCTCAACCTCGCGACCACCAATTCGATCGTGATGATCGAACTGAGCGCCGACGAGATCGCGGCGGCCCGTGTAGCCGAGCCGCTCTTCGCAGCCACCAGTCTGCCGGGCGGCCTCTATCAGGGCGTCGATAATGCCGTGAACGTCCTCGGCGTTCCGAACGTGCTTGTCGCTTCGGCCGATATGTCGGACGATCTGGCCTATGCGATCACCAAGGCCATGTTCGAAAACATCGCCGAGCTGCAGGCTGTCCATCCGGCGGCCAACCAGACCACGATCGAGTTCACGATGGATGCGACGCCGATCCCGCTGCATCCGGGTGCGATCCGCTACTATGAAGAGATCGGGATCGCGATCCCCGACCGTCTGCGCCCGTGAGGGTGGCCTTTGGAGGAGCGCTCACCGCGCTCCTCCTTTCTCTTTCCCCAGCCTTTGCCGAAACCCTGATCGCCACCCGCACCGACGGCGTTGTGATCGCCCGCTTTCACATCCCCGAAGGCGAGGGGTGGTGCATCAACTGGCGGCATTCGGTTCAGGGGTTCGAGGTTTCTGACTGCTATCTTAACAGGGGCGGCCTGATGGTCCTTGATCGCTCGCATCTTCCTGATTTCGCCGCTGGCCTTGATCATATTCCGGGGCGCGGCATCCAGCTTTCCGACGGGATGGGCGGCTATTGGATCGTCGATCTTAATGAGCCCGTGCCCGGCAATGCCTATATCCTGCGGCCCGGCAGTCCGAAGGTTGATCATCGGATCACCACAGCCAGCGCCGAGGTCTCGCTTTCCGCCGCCGCCTACCACGACCGCGTGAAGATCGCGCTTATTCCGGACGACTGACATGACCGACATCGCCATCGAACAGCCCATCAAGCCCGGTACGCCCAAGCTGATCCTGCGGCTCATCACAGTGATCGGCATCGCGCTCTCGCTCTTTCAGCTTTACGCAGCTGGCATCAAGCCGCTGGGCCTGTTTTATCAGCGCCCCATTCACCTCGGCTTCATTCTCGTCCTCTGCTTCCTGATCCACCCCCTTGATCTCAAGGGGCCATGGCGCTGGCCCGGCTGGCTTCTTGATATGGCACTGATCGTTTCTTCGGTCGTCGTCGGCCTCTGGCTTCCGTTCAACATCGACACGATCGCCAACGCCATCTTTCCCCGCCAGATCGACGTCTGGGTTGGTGTTCTGATGGTGATCGTCGTCCTTGAAGGCGCGCGCCGCAGCGTGGGCGGGGTGATGACCGTGATTGGCGCGTTCTTTGTCGCCTATGCCTTTGCCGGCTCGCGCGGCGAGCTTCCTTGGTTGGCCGATTTAATGCCCGGCATCCTGCATCATCGCGGCTATTCCATCGAGCGCGTGGCCAGCCAGCTGACCCTCGGCGCCGAAGGCATCTTTGGCATCCCGCTTGGTGTGGCTGCGACCTTCATCTTCGTTTTCGTCCTTTTCGGCGCCTATCTTGAGGCGACCGGCGCGGGCAAGTTTTTCATCGACCTCGCCTATGCCGCCACCGGCCGCCAGCGCGGCGGCCCCGCCAAGGCGGCTGTCGTCGCTTCGGCCGGAATGGGCTCGATCTCGGGCTCGGCCATTGCCAACGTGGTGACAACCGGAGCCTTCACCATCCCGCTGATGAAGAAGCTCGGCTATCGCCCGGCGCAGGCGGGTGGCATAGAGGCCGCGGCCTCGACCGGCGGGCAGATCATGCCGCCCCTGATGGGCGCTGGCGCGTTCCTCATGAGCGAATTCACGCAGGTGCCTTATTCGCAGATCGTGCTGATTTCGATCTTCCCGGCTTTCCTCTATTTCGGCTCGGTCTACCTCCTCGTCCATATCGCGGCGGTCAAACTCGGCCTCAAGGGCCTTCCGGCGTCTGAGTTGCCGAAGGTACGCGAGGTTATGGCCGATGGCTGGCATTTCCTTTTGCCACTCGTCGCGCTCGTTGCGTTTCTCGTCGCGGGATATTCGCCGATGCGGGTTGGCTTCTATGCCGTGATCTCGATCCTTGCGGCAGCCGGCCTTCGGGGCTTCATGAAGTTTCTGGCCGATGGGCCTAGCGCGAACGCGTTCCTTGCCATGCTGGTCCGCGCCGTAAAACTCAATCTGTCCGCACTCGAGCTTGGCGCCCGCAATGCCGTGGCCGTGTCGATGGCCTGCGCGGTAGCGGGGATCATCGTTGGTGTCGTCGGCCTCACCGGCCTTGGCCTTAAATTCTCGGCAATGATGCTCGCCTTCTCGGGTGGCAACATCGTACTGGCGCTTCTCCTCGTGATCCTCGCCAGCCTGATCCTTGGCATGGGTCTGCCGGTGACGGCTGCCTACATCGTCCTGATCATTCTCGTCGGCCCCGCGCTGACCGAGGAATTTGGCGTGCCGCTCCTGATCGCGCACCTTGTCGTCTTCTGGTATTCGCAGGATTCCAACGTGACGCCACCCGTGGCGCTCGCGGGTTTTGCCGCCTCGGCCATCTCGGGATCGAAACCGATGGAGACAAGT
>JBFEXG010000277.1:0-3262 GCA_041546005.1 Paracoccaceae bacterium | reverse complement strand
TAGTCGGTGAAAAGCGGCGCGCTGATCGTGTAGGGCACGACCGCCGCGTTGGGCGCCATCGTCGCCATGTCGTCAAAGAGGCCAAGCTCGGAAAGGTTGGCCGGGGGCCGCGAAGCCGCCAGAGCCCCATCGTTCACGTCCGCCAACACTGGCCCCGCAAGGAGGGCCAGCGCAGCGGCGAGCGCCTTAGAACGTCTGGTCATTCACATCTACCCCGCGGATGACAACACTGACCGGCCCAAGAGAGGGATAGCTCTCAGAGGCGTCTTTCATGCTCAGGCTGGGTTTGTGCAGCCAGCGCGCAGCGAAATACATGATCAGGTTCGCGTTTCCGAAGGGAGGATTGGCCTCGTAGACGTTGTCGTGGATCGAGTGGCGGCCGCCCTCTTCAATCCCCCAAAGGAAGAAGTTTGGTAGCGGCATCACGCCGTCCCAGATGATATTGGGCAGCGGCGAACCAAGCGCGCCCGTCACGATGGCCGCGAATTCGCTGGTGTCGGGGTTGCCGCCCGACGCGCCAAAGACGTTGTCGTGGATATGGATCCGCTTGGGCGTCGGGTCGTAGTTTTCGTCCTCGAAGCCCTCGACATAGCTCATGATCGCGATGTTCACGGTATCGTTGTCGCGCATATCGTTGCCGAAGACCTCGACATCCCTATTGGCCATGATGAGCATCCCCGTTCCGCGCGGCACGAGGCCCACGATATTGCCCTGCGGGGCAAAATTGTCGGTGTTGTTGGCATAGCTCTTGTTGTCGAAGACGCGGATCGTATGCCCGCCCTGCTGCGGCAGGTTGGGCAGATCGAAGATCAGGATGCCGCCGGTGTTGTTGGTCAGTTCGTTGGCATAGACATCGGCATAGTAGCTGTTCTCGATCTCGAGGCCGGCGACGTTGTATTCGCCGCGGCTGTTGCGGACGATGATGTTTTCCGACTGGCCGACATAGATGCCTGCGTCGGATGCCCCAATGGCGACCGAGCCGTCGATGTAGACGTTCTTGGCCTGCACCGGATAAAGGCCGTAGGAGCCGTTGTTCTCATCGGGGCCGTTCGTCCATTCGGTGCGGACCCGGACGATGGCGATGCCGTCAACACCCTTGATCTTGATCGCGTCGCCCTTGGTATCCTCGACCGCAAAATCCTTGAGGATCGCGCCGCCTGCAGTGATCAAAAGCCCCTCGGCCCCGCCGCTTTGGTTCTTGAACGACAGGATCGAGCGATCCATTCCCGCCCCGACAATCGTAACGTCAGGATTGTCGAGCGACAGGCCATTGCGGATGTCATAGACTCCATCGGCCAGAACGATCGTGTCGCCCGGCTCCGCAAGGATCAGCGCCTCTTGCAGCTGCTCCTCGGCGGTGTCGCCCGGAAAGATATGAAACTCGTTGCCAGCAAGGGCCGCTTGGCCCCAAAGAACAACGGCTGCGGCGGCAATATGTCTAAACATGACCAGACTCCCTTTGCCCAAAACCGAAGCCGACCTGCGCTGCGAATGTCAAGGCGGGGTTGACCTTGACGTAAGGGCAAGGGGCCCTTGGGTTTCGACGGCGTTTAAGGAGGCTACTCTCCTTATCCTGTTTTCTTTGCGAATTGACCCGCGTTTTGACAGAATGCGATCGAAGGGGAGAGTCTCATGGGAACGGAACCACAAATCCGGATCGGCGACCGGGAAGAACTTGTCTATATGCTCGCCGAAGCTGCCGCCATCGAACACAATGTTATGTGCGGCTATCTTTACGGTGCCTGGAGCCTCAAGCGGGGCGAGCGTGATGGGCTGACGCCCGATCAGGCGAAGGTCGTGGCCGAATGGAAGCGACTGATCACGCAGGTCGCCATTGAAGAGATGACGCACCTGACGCTGGTGGGCAATCTGGCGATTTCTATTGGCGGCGCGCCGCATCTTGGGCGGCCCGAGTTTCCGATCCCGGCCGGCGAACATCCAGCGGCCATCGATCTTGAGCTTGCCGGCTTCTGCCACGCCCTTCTTGACCATGCGATCTTTCTCGAGCGCCCCGAAGGCGTCGAGCTCGCTGATGCCCCCGGCTTCGTTCCGCCAGCCGACTATCACCGCGCGGCGCCGAAGGGGACGATCATGCCGTCCTCGCAGGATTACAGCACGATCGGCCATCTCTATCGTGGCATCTTTCACGGATTCGAAGTTCTGACGCGGCGCTATGGCGAAAAGAATCTCTTCTGCGGAACGACGGAAGACCAGATAAGCCCCGCCGATGCCCCCCTGCCCGGCCTGTCCGTCGTCAAAGACCTTGCCAGCGCCCATGACGCCATCGAGACCATCGTCGAGCAAGGCGAAGGCGCGCCGCAGCATTCGGAAGACTCGCACTATGCCCGTTTCCTCGCGGTCAAGGCGCAACTTGAGGAGATGGTCGCCAAGGATCCGAGTTTTCAGCCCGCTTGGCCCGTGGCCCGCAACCCCTGCGCCAAAGAACCTATTCCCGGCACCAACCGCATTCAAATCACCGACCCCGAGGCAGCACAGGTGCTCGACCTTGGAAACTCTATCTACAACCTCATGCTCCGCTGTCTGGCTCAAGCCTGGGGCCGCGCACCGGGGGAATCCGCGACCAAGCAACTCATGGTCACGCTCGCTCGTGAGGCAATGTGGGCGCTGGTCCCAGTGGGCGAATATCTCGCGTCGCTTCCCGCCGGGCCAGAGCATCCGGGCCTGCACGCTGGCCTATCCTTCTCTACCATGCGCGATGTAACGCGCCTGCCTGAGGGTCGGGGCGAGATGCTGTTCCTGTCCGAGCGAATGGAAGAGATCGCCAAGCATGCGGAGCGACTGTTCCCGGAAGGGCACGAACTCTGCAAGATTCCCGGCGCGCTCCGCAAGATGGCGCGCAGGATCGAGGTCCCCGGGGCCGAGCCCAAACCGGGCGCTGCGCCCCTCGTCAACGACAAGCCCGGCGCGCCAGTGGTGGATGGCGAAGAGGATCCCTTCGGCAGCGCCGAAGGCAAGGACATGACGCTGCATTTCAACACCAAGCGCTGCATCCATTCGCGGCGCTGCGTTCTGGGCGCGCCGGATGTGTTCCTTGCCAATGTGGTGGGCGAATGGCTCTTCCCCGACAAGATGCTCACCGCCGATCTGCGCGGCATCTGCCACACCTGCCCCTCGGGCGCGATCACCTATGATCCCAAGGGCGATACCCCGCCCGAGCCTGCGCCGCTGGTCAATTCCCTCAAGCCCCGCGAGAACGGCCCCTACGCTGTTCACGCGACGATCATCATGGACGGCAAACCGG
>JBFEXG010000328.1:0-2655 GCA_041546005.1 Paracoccaceae bacterium | reverse complement strand
GGTATTCTCGAAAATCTTGGCCCCGCCCATACGCGCGCCCTTGGCGACCGACATGGTTACGTCGACCGGATTGGCCCGCCCGTCCTTGGCCGTGTAGAAGCCCGCGAGAACGTCGGAGAGATCGGCGATCGGGAAAAGGTCTTGGGTTTCCTTCTGCGAAATCTCGACGATATCGATCCCCATCCGGCGCATGAAGGGCGCAACGCGGCGCATCTCGTGCAGGCGCTCTTCGTTCGAGGCGAGCTGGATATAGCCCACATCGCGGAAGCCGGTCGGAACGCCGGTTTCCTTTTCGATTTCCGAATAGAGGCGGCGACCTTCGAGATAAATTTCACATTCGGCCTCGGACTTGAGAAGGCCGCCCACGATGAGGCCCGCCGCGTGCCAAGTGGCGCCCGAAGTCAGCTTGTCACGCTCGAGAACCACCACGTCCGACATGCCGAGCTTGGTCAGCTGATAGGCGGTGTTGCAGCCGATAGAGCCGCCGCCGATGATGACAGTCTGGGCGTGGGTGGGCAGGGTCTGGGACATGAGAATCTCCGGTCGGAATCTGAAAGCTGCGCCAGTTTGGGTTGACCGAGCCGCAATTTCAACCCATTGATTGAAAGATCATTCAGTCAATGGAACCGCAATGCCTGCTGAAAAAGGAAAACCCGCACGCACGGCCCCGCCGGAGGAGAGGCGGAAGCAGCTGATCGACGCGACGATTTCGGTGATTGCCGAGGCGGGCATATCGGGGGCAACCCTGCCGGAAATTACCCGCAGGGCAGGGCTTTCACTGGGGCTTGCCAATTTCCATTTCGGCAGCAAGGACGGCCTCATCGCGGCTGCTCTCATGTCTTTGGCAGAAGAGCATCGAGATATGTGGCAGGCGCAGGCAGGGCGGGGTGATCTTTCGCCCGCAGGCAAGATCGGCGCCATCATCGACGCCCAGTTTCATCCCCGCATCTGCAACCGGCGCAAACTTGCGGTCTGGTTTGCCTTCTTTGGCAATCCGGTTCATCGCAAATCCTATCGCACGACGGCGACAGGGATCGATGATGAGCGGATGGATGTAGTGACGGAACTTTGCGCTTCGATCATTGCCCAAGGGCACTATTCGGGGATCGTGGCCCGCGACGTCGCCGCCACGCTTGAGGGCTTATTCGACGGGCTATGGCTCAACATCCTGATGTATCCCGAAAGGTTCTCGGCCGACGGGGCGAAGGTGAGGGTTCAGGCCTATCTTGCCGCCGTCTTTCCTTCCCATTTCGGGAAGGGTCAGGTTTCGGGATAGGTCTCGTCCATCCGGTTGATCAGGCGCGTATCGAGAAGCTGCCCTTCGCGGAACAGGATCGGATAGGCAATCGTCGCGATTTGTGAGTTGATTTCCTTCAGGGCGTGAGCGGTCTCCAAATGGACATCGCTCGACTCAAGGCTTGTGGTTTCGCCCGCACTCAGACGCCGCAGGTGCTTCTTGCGAGTCGCCCGGTGCAAAACGCGCATTTCGTCCTTTTCGGCCAGCAAGAGCCTCGCACTTTCGGCGTCGTTCGAGACAAGGACACGGGCCGCGAGATCGAGGTTGTGCATGACGCGGCCGTGCATGACAGCGAGCTCTTTCAGGCCGTCATCGGAGAAAGTGATGTTCTTGTCGTTCTTCTCGGCGGCCAACGCCATGAGGCCCTTGGCCACGATGTCGCCCGCGGCCTCAAGGGCAATGGCATATTCCAGAAGTTCGCGAAGCTCTTTTTCCTCGGCCTTGGACATCTTCTCAACACCGATCCCCGAGGCATAGCGGCGGACGCCATCGAAAGCCTCGTTGACAATCAAGTCTTTGCCGCGGATCGCCTGCATCCGGCGTTTGTCGTAGCTGCGGTAGAGGTCCATCACCGGCGCGACCATTTCTTCGACGACCTGCTCCATCCTCAAAACCTCGCGTCGCAGCGCGGCCAGAGCGGCAGGGGGGCGATGCTGGACGGCAGGATCGAGGAAGCTGCGATGATGCGTCTGCGAGGCCGGGCTTTCTTCGAGCGGATCGGGCAGGAGAGATTGGAGCGGGCCCTCAAGCGACGGGCTCAAGGGAAGGCCGATCAGCAGAACGATCACATTAAAGCCGATATGGACGAGGATCAGCTCCTGCGCCGGTGGCAAGATCTGGGGGAAAAGATCGACCGCCGTGAGGTTGAGGATCAAAACGGCGAGGATCGCTGCCGTGCCCCGTAGAGCAAGATTGGCAATCGGGATGCGCCGCCCCGCAGGCTCCATGTCGCGCGAGAGCCAGACGGGAATGAGGGCAGAGCCAAGGTTTGCCCCAAGCAGGACAGATATGCCTGCGCCCAGCGGCAGGGCGCCTATCGCGACCACTGTTACGCACATCAGGATCGCGGCCACCGACGAGTGCATGACAAAAGCAAGAGCCGCGCCTGCGATAAAGGCGGAGATGAAATCCTTTTCAAGATAGGCCGACAGAGCCGGCAGAACCCCGCTGTCGCGGATCGGCTCCATCGTCTCGCGCAGAAAACGCAGGGCCACGAGGATGAAGGCAATGCCAAGGATGATCCGGCCTGCCTGTTTCAAACTCCGGCGTTCGGTCTTCAAAAACAGGAAGCCGCCAACTGCAATGAGCAGCGGCGCGAGCCCGTCGAGCCTGAGCGAAAGGATTTGGATAAGGAGGGC
>JBFEXG010000298.1:0-2998 GCA_041546005.1 Paracoccaceae bacterium | reverse complement strand
TGAATCGCTCTATGGCGGCGCCGAGGCGGGCCACGGCGAAGAACATGCGCAAGCCTATGTGATCCCGGTCGAAGAGGCTGGTGCCGATAGCCACGGCGAAGAAGCCGCCGCCGAAGAAGGCCCGGACTTCGCGACCCTTTACGCTTCGGCTGATGCTACTGCAGGTGAAGGCCTGTGGCGCAACTGCCGCGCTTGCCACTCGCTCGAGGCTGGCAAGAATGGCACCGGCCCGTCGCTTCACGGCATTGTTGGCCGTGCAGTCGATGCTGCGGAAGGCTACAACTACTCTGGCGCTCTCGTGGCAGTATTCGATGTCTGGACCCCGGAGCACCTCGACACCTTCCTGACCAACCCCAAAGGCGCCGCGCCGGGCACCAAGATGACCTTCAAGGGCATCTCGAAGCCTGAAGATCGCGCCAACCTGATCGCCTATCTCGCGACGCAAGGCTGATCCGGTCAGAAATCCAATCTTGAAAGGCCGCTCTTCGGAGCGGCCTTTTTGTTTGTGCTGATGGGCAAAGAAGATGCGGGACCAGTCTCGCGTTGGTTTGGCCGTGATGGTGAGGGGCAAGCAACCTCCCGCACCGGCATTTCCTCTAGGTGGAGCTAGGACAGACGGCGGCTGGTGGCGAAACCCGTACTAGCCCGCTTCGCCGATCAACGAGCATCCCACGGCCCGTGCCTGAAGCCGGCGACAGGCCAGTTCGGCAGTCTCGCGGGTCAGCCCCATGAAATTCGCCTCATACCCGCGCGAGCCTTGGGTGATCTTGCGGAGCGAGCCGTCAAGAGTGCTCATTTCATTCAGCGCCACTCTCAGCAGCACGCGCTCGGCCTCGTAGCGCGTATTATAGATGCCGACATTGATGCCCCAGTGGCGACCGCCGGATGTGGAAATGCGGGTCACAACTTCGGGTCCGCTGGGCGCGGGAAGCGCGCCTACGACCGCCGACGCCATTACCACGTCGCTTGGTCGCGGCTGCGTTGCAACGCTCGCAGCGATGGCGGCTGCGATCTGATCGGCCTCGGCGGCCTCGGCGCTTGGTCCGGCCTCTTCATATTCCTCTCCGTCTACCATCGCCATTGCCAAGGCTTCTGCAATCGTATCGGCTTCGGCGACTTGCAGGGGCGCGGCGGCAGCAGTCGGTCGCGCGGACGGGCGCAGGCTTGTCGTGACGAGGCCGGTGACCCGTATCGTCTTGCCAGCGGTGCCAGCGGTAGAGTCGCTCGCCGAGGCCACGACAACGGTGTTGTCATCTGGCATCGTCCCCATGCGCGGCATCACGACCTTCACATTCGGCTGGGCGCGGGCAAAACCCATGTCGAGGAGTTCGGAAACCTTGGCGTTGCGATCGGCGGTCGAAGAACCGCCAAAGACGGTCGCGATAATCCGTTCGGAACCGCGCTCGGCCGAGGCGACAAGGTTGTAGCCGGCGGCGCGGGTATAGCCCGTCTTGATCCCGTCCGCGCCGCGATAGGCATCGAGGAAACGTCGGTTGGTATTGTTGACCTGCGCGATGCCCGCGTCCGCTGAGCGGCGGGAGAACAGGTTATAATACTGGGGGAAATCATAGATCAGGTGGCGGCCTAGGATGCTCATGTCGGCGGCAGTGGAAAGGTGCCCGGTTTCCGTCAGGCCATTGGCATTGCGGAAGGTGGTCCGCGTCATGCCCATCGCTGCGGCGGTGCGATTCATCCGGCGGGCAAAAGCGGCTTCCGAGCCTTCAAGCGCGATGCCGATAGCAGTTGCTGCGTCGTTGGCGGATTTCACGGCGGCCGCGCGGATCAGATAGCGTAGACGTATCTCCTGCCCGACCCGAAGCCCAAGCTTTGACGGCGGCTCGTTGGCGGCGTCAGCCGTGATCCGGACCGGAGTGTCGAGGGTGATCTCACCCCTCTCGATCGCCTGAAACGCGATGTAGAGGGTCATCATCTTGGTCAGCGAGGCAGGATGCAGGCGCGTGTCGGCGTTGCGGGAATGAAGGATCTCGCCAGTGCGGGCATCCATGACGATTGCGGCATAGGGCGCAGCCGACACGCCAATCGGCGCCAGAAGGGCGACAAGCGTCCACAACACGATGAAAAGCCCGATACGGGCTTTCTGCCAAAAACGACCCAGCACGCTGTGCCTCTTACTGCCTCATGGCGTCGACTTCATGGTGACGCCTAATTATGGCAGGACCGTAGCACGAAGCGATTCTCAGGAAAACACTTTATTTTCAAAGGTTTTCGGGTTTCGGCGGTGATGGGGTGTCAACATATAGTGGCAACTGATCGTAGAACCTCAATATGATGAGTGGCGCCTAGAGGCTGGCAATCAGCGGCGCGAGTTCGCCTAGGTGGGCAATCTCATGAAAGCGCGCCGTGTTTGCGGGTGCTTCGGCCCGTTCGTGATCCCATGTGAGATCATGGGGAACATATGTCCCCCAAGCGCCAGCAGCGATGGCGGGCAGGACATCGGACCGCATCGAATTGCCCACCATCATCGCCCTTGGCCGGTCACGGCGGGCGAAAATGCGTTGATAGATTTCTGGGGTCTTTTCGCTGACGATCTCGACCGCGTCAAAATAATCGCCAAGGCCCGATTGGGCGAGTTTCTGTTCCTGATGCAGAAGGTCGCCTTTGGTGATGAGAATGATGTCGGGCTCGCTACCCAAGGACTCAAGACAGTCTTTTACATGGGGCAAGAGCTCGATCGGATGATCAAGCATCTCTCGGCCCATTCTCAGAATCTCAGCAATGGTCTGGGTGGGAACCCTGCTCTCGGTCACTTCGATCGCTGTCTCGATCATCGAAAGCGTGAACCCCTTGATCCCATAGCCATAGCGGGCAAGGTTGCGCATCTCGGCTGCGGCCAGCCTCTGGTCAAGGTGATCTGGCTCGACATAGTCAGACAGCAGCTCAGTAAAGTCGGTCTTCGTAGCCTGAAAGAACTGCTCGTTTTCCCAAAGCGTGTCATCCGCATCGAAGGCAATCGTCCAGCGTGCGCTCATTAACCGTT
>JBFEXG010000289.1:0-3088 GCA_041546005.1 Paracoccaceae bacterium | reverse complement strand
CCCGTGCAGGATATCGCTTGAAAGATCACGGGTGATGATCTTGCCGCCCTTGACGATATAGGCGTTGTTCGAGGTGCCCTCGGTGACCTTGCCATCCTCGACAAACCACGCGTCATCGACGCCCGCCTTCTTGGCCATCATCTTGCCCATGGAAGGGTAGAGAAGCTGAACGGTCTTGATATCGCGGCGGCCCCAGCGGATGTCGTCGATGCTGATGACCTTGAGGCCCTTTCTGGCGGACGGGTTGTCGGCAAGGCCGGGCTTGGCTTGGGTGAAAAGAACGATGGTCGAGGGGGTCTTTTCCGGATCGGGGAAGGCGAAATCGCGATCGCCCGGATTGCCACGGGTGATCTGAAGATAGATCAGGCCCTCGTCGATTTTGTTGAGACGCACGAGCTCACGGTGAATCTCGAGAAGCGCCTCCATCGTCACCGGGCTTGCCATGTCGAGCTCGGTCAGCGACCGCTCGAGCCGCGCGGCGTGGCCGCCGAAATCGATCAGCTTGCCGCCGAGGACAGACGTCACCTCATAGACCCCGTCCGCCATCAGGAACCCACGATCAAAGATCGACACGGTGGCTTCGGCTTCGGGCAGGTAGCGGCCGTTGACATAGACGGTGCGGGGCATGGCGGTCTCCTCAAATCGCTGCGTATCGTCTGCCGTGTCGAGTGTGGGTCGTCAAGAACTGGCGAGCGCGACTCTTTGAGCGCTTTTCTGCATCTGCAAATTCGCACTTGCAGCATCAGACGCAATAATCTACCAAAACCAAGACCCGTCCGCGCAACAAGATTACAAGGCGACCCATGTCTTTCCGTATCCAGCCCGCCCCCGTCGCTCGCCCCAACCGCTGCCAGCTGTTCGGCCCCGGCTCGCGTCCGGCAATCTTTGAAAAGATGGCGGCAAGTGCGGCGGATGTGATCAACCTCGATCTTGAGGATTCGGTCGCCCCCGACGACAAGGCGCAGGCGCGCAAGAACATCATCGAGGCGATCGGGGATATCGACTGGGGCCGCAAGACGCTCTCCGTGCGGATCAACGGCCTAGATACGCCCTATTGGTATCGCGATGTCGTCGACCTTCTGGAAAACGCCTCCGACCGGCTCGATCAGATCATGATCCCCAAGGTTGGCTGCGCCGCCGATCTCTATGCCGTCGATGCGCTGGTGACAGCGGTCGAGCGCGCCAAGGGCCGCGCCAAGCCGATCAGTTTCGAGGTCATCATCGAAAGCGCCGCCGGCATTGTCCATGTGGAAGAAATCGCCGCCGCCTCGCCCCGCCTGCAGGCCATGAGCCTTGGCGCCGCCGATTTCGCGGCCTCAATGGGCATGGCCACAACCGGCATCGGCGGCACGCAAGAGAATTACTATATGCTCCGCGAGGGGCAGAAATATTGGTCCGACCCGTGGCACTGGGCCCAGACCGCCATCGTCGCCGCCTGCCGGACCCACGGCGTTTTGCCGGTCGATGGCCCCTTCGGCGATTTTTCCGACGACGAGGGCTTCCGCGCGCAGGCGCTACGGTCGGCGACGCTCGGCATGGTCGGCAAATGGGCGATCCACCCCAAGCAGGTGGCGCTGGCCAACGAGGTCTTTACCCCCTCTGACGAGGCTGTAGCCGACGCCCGCGCGATCCTTGCGGCGATGGAAGAAGCCAAGAAGAGCGGCGCGGGGGCCACGACCTACAAAGGCAAGCTCATCGACATCGCCTCGATGAGGCAGGCTGAGGTGATCGTGCGCCAAGCCGAGCTGATCGCCAAAGGCTGAACCAAGCCGAGTTGCATTGCCCCCAGTCCTCGCCCTATATCGGTCTTATCCCAGTGGAGTGAGCGGATGACCAACTACCTCGAATTCGAAAAGCCTCTCGCAGAAATCGAAGGCAAAGCCGAAGAGCTGCGCGCCATGGCGCGGGCGAACGAGGAGATGGATATCGAGAAAGAGGCGGCGGCGCTCGACAAGAAGGCCGCTGACATGCTCAAGAGCCTTTACGCCGATCTGAGCGCTTGGCGGAAATGTCAGGTGGCTCGCCACCCCGACCGCCCGCATTGCCGCGACTATATCGACGCGCTTTTCACCGAATATACGCCGCTTGCTGGCGACCGGAATTTTGCCGACGACCACGCCGTCATGGGCGGCCTTGCGCGGCTGGATGGCACGCCTGTCATGGTGATCGGCCACGAGAAGGGCTTTGATACGAAAACCCGGATCGAGCACAATTTCGGCATGGCCCGTCCCGAGGGTTATCGCAAAGCGATCCGCCTGATGGAGCTGGCCGACAAGTTCGGCATCCCGATCGTCACGCTCGTCGACACGCCCGGCGCCTATCCCGGCAAGGGCGCGGAAGAGCGCGGACAATCCGAAGCCATCGCCCGTTCGACCGAGAAGTGCCTGCAGGTGAAGGTGCCGCTCATCAGCGTCATCATCGGCGAGGGCGGCTCCGGCGGCGCTGTGGCCTTCGCCACGGCCAATCGCGTGGCGATGCTTGAGCACTCGATCTATTCGGTGATCTCGCCCGAGGGCTGCGCCTCGATCCTGTGGAAAGACGCCGACAAGATGCGCGAAGCCGCCGAGGCCTTGCGCCTGACCGCCCAGAACCTTGCCGAGCTTGGCGTCTGCGACCGGATCATCCCCGAGCCCGTGGGCGGCGCGCACCGCCACAAGGACGCGACCATCGCCGCCGTGGGCGATGCGATCCGCGCGATGCTGGCCGAGTTCAAGGGCCGCAAGGGCAAGGAAATCCGTGACGGGCGGCGCAAGAAATATCTCGCGCTCGGCTCGAAAGGTCTTGCCGCCTAGTCCGGAAAGACGAACCCAGCCTCTTTCATCAACTCGTCAGAGCGCGTTTCGACGACCTGCTCAAGCTCTTGCATGAATTCCGGGATCGGCTTTCCGGCGGGTATTCTTGGCAGAAACTCAACAACCGCGGTTCCGGGTTTGCGATAGACGCCACGCTTGGGCCAGAACACCCCGACGCTGCAGGCGACCGGAACGCAATCCTGACCCAGCTCCTGATAAAGGACGCCGGCACCAGTTTTGTAGGGCTTCTTCACACCCGGGGGAACGCGGGTTCCTTGGGGGTAGATCACAAGCTG